>NZ_JAMZEE010000024.1:0-67165 GCF_024704895.1 Bacteroides muris (ex Fokt et al. 2023)
GCACGACTGCAAGCACAGCACAACAAGGAATGCGCATGCCGGAAAAAAGCGGAAAGTTCTTCTTCTTATATCCATGGTCAGTCTCATTGTTATTTTGCATCTCCCGACAGGGACAGCCGTATCGGCGAAGATGCCGTATTGCAATATACGGTGACGGTCTTGGAGAAGTGTTCCGGATGCTCCGCCTTATAGACCGCCTCCAGTGTTATCTCCTTGCCCGGCCGAACAGGCTCCTTGGAATAGGATACGGTGGTGCAGCCGCAAGAGGTGGTGACATCCTGTATCACCAAAGGACTGCCGCCTGTATTCTTCAAAGTGAAGGTCGCCTTTTGCTCCTTATGCCAGTCGAAACTGCCCAAGGTCACGGAAGTCGCATCCATACCAACCTCGGTCATTATCTGCTTGCTTTCCTTCCCTTGACTAATCTGTTCGCCCTGGATAATCCTTAGATAGAGTTCTTTTGTTTGGGGGTTGTTGATGGGGTTTCCGATAGCGACGACCTTCTTATTTTTGTCTAACAGAAAAGTTTGAAAACGATTATCTTTAGGAAATTTGTTCAGAAGATTAAAAGAATCCTTTTCATCAATACACACTGGATATGAAAAATGAACTCGCCTCAATAAACTTACCACCCGTTCTTTGCCATTTTTTTTAGGATTAAAAATGAATAGACATGGGACTGTTTTATTAGAAATAGAATCTAACTCTATTATAAAATTAGCCCACTCTGGCAAATTCATTTTACAGCTCATGCAACCGATAGAATCTATATATATCAATATGGCATTTTGCTGGAATTCAACCTTATTGTAACTAATTATAGAATCATCCAAATACACATCCAAAACAAACTCCTGAGGAAATAGAAGTTGTTTTCCGCTCCACTCTTTTGTTAAATTCACAATGCTTTCTCGTTCTGGAACAGAACACATACAAAAAATGAGCAAACATAGAAACACATATAAATATTTCATTTTTTCAAACGATATTTTAAGATTACCGAATTATCATCTTCTTTAATGTTGTTTATTGTATTTATAGCAGCAGTTTCCACCAATAATTTTTTGGATACTAAATATTCCAGCCAACTGGGTTCGGCTATTACATATAAAAAATCATTATCTACATAGATTGGGGGTAATAGTAGTTCACCATTATTAAATGTACATGAATAAAGGTTGGACTGTTCTGAATCCTTTTTATAAAGAAGAAGATGTTGCTTTTCTTGATACATAATAAATGTAAATAAAAAATTCTTATTTTCCCATCGACAAATAGGGAAAGCATATTTTCCACTTCCCTTAATAATATCTTCAAAAATAGCTTTATGAGAATCTATTTTCTCAAAGGGGAAAGAACAACTTCCAAAATTATAACGAATTACCTCTTTTATATGACCTTCATTTTTTTCTATTTTATACACCTTATCATTAGGATAAGGAAAAGAGAAAAAAACATCTCCCTCAGACTCATAAAAAGAATATGGTTGAGTAACACCAATCCTCAAAGAAGGAATATAAATATAACCTTTTGTACTTTCTACTATACGATTTTGTTTGAAAGAATAAATATTCATTCTATCATTCGCATTGGATGTGGATGAGAAAGAAGAATAAAAGGCATATAACTCATTATTCAAACATTTAAAAGTACTTATGGGATACAAATCTTTTGGTATTTCAACTTCATCTAAAAAATTAAATTCATCATCATATATCATAATTTTATATGCTGATACATCCAAAATTTCAATATGCTTATCTTTAGAAATATCAAAATCTACTATACAGTGATATTCACCGGGACCATCGCCTTGTTTGCTTTTGCTATTTCTCAAAAAAGTCCCATTTGCATTGAATACATAGATACAGGACTCTTTTCTATCTAATATGTAGTATTTCCCTTCTTTAAAAAGCATTTTATCGCATTTACCAAATAACGATGCTTCTGAACTTTCTAAAGCTGTCACTTCTATAGAAGAAAAAATAGCCTCTATATCTAACTTTTCTGAATTATTCGGATTGACAGTAATACAAGCCGCATCAGTGTCAATAATAGAATCATACTTATTGACACATCCCCATAAACAAAAAAAGACAACTAAACACCCAAACACAACTTTATACATTTCAGTTATGGATTAAAATTTCACATCTAAAAATTAAAGAGCAGACCTTTCCAAAGGAATTAATTCAAATTCCTATTCATAAATGATGCGGGCTAAATGAAAAAGTTGAGAGGAGATATGTTTCTTAAATGACAAACAATCAAAACAAAATAATATCTCCCCAAAACAATCAAAATACTTCAAATTATGCCGGCAACCCAGGTATACAACTCACCCAAGTATAGCCTACAAATTTACAACGAGTTACTTTAAATCCACCAAATGGAGTCCAAGTATATTCATAGCCATCATCTCCCCAGCATTTTCCTTCCGAACTGCCACAGGCTATATCTACTTCCGGCAACTCATATCTTGCCAATGCCTCCACATTAGCCAGCATCAAATCCGACATATTATCTACTTTCTGATTAGAATAAATGCCATATCCGGCAACTACTGCTACTACTGCTACTAAAGTAGCTTTTGCCATTTTCTTCATACTATTTATCTTAAAAAAAATTACTGATTAAGATTAACATTCCGTATCTATCCTTTCAACGGAAAAGCAAACATATTGCCCATTCAATTTAAATCGTTATCTTTGCCGAGACTTCCTTTCCAAGGTGGGTTACGGAACGGACGGGGTCGTAAAGTGTCAAAAAACGTGTACCGTCCGCTCTTCTCCAGCCCTTTTTATATTCATTTCTTCCTTTTTCTTAATAGCCACTTTCGGATACTAAATATACTTTCACATGAGAAATCGGGCAATCTACGGAACCGCTTCCCAAACAATCAATTGATACGTGCCCCTCACCCGACGCCAAAGCCTCTATGTTTTCCAACATCAGGCTGTCCAGGTTTTCGCGTTCAGCACCCAATTGAAAGGAAGCGGCTACTGCCACTAAAAATAAAAACATAAATAGAATTTTCTTTTTCATTGTTTTCCACATTTATTATTTGTTTTGAATAATGGGGTAAAGTTAATGGAAAACAAAAGTCATATCCAAATTTATATCCTGACAATATCTGACAATCAAGCAAAAAAAGAAATTGTCAGAAATTGTCAGGCAATGTCAGATAATGTCAGGATGTTATTCTGATGGTATTTTTTCCGATGAAATGGGGATTTTCAATAGATAAGCGGAAATCTTACGTTCTATTGTACAAACTGAAATCTTCGACAGGCAGTCGCGCAATCTTTTTATACTTTGATACAACTTATCCAGAGTACCACTACCATCCGGCCACAATAAATGCAGGATTTCATCCTTGGAAAGTCTATTATCTTCAGCATCCCAAAAACGCATTCACGCTTCATATTGTCAAATAGCGATAAAAAACGAGAATGGGATTACTTTCCTCTGATTTGCTATCCAACAAATCCTCCAGACGCTTATCTTGGACATCTTCCTTGACAACATCAAATGGAGTAATGGCACCCACGAATAGACCGTCACAAACAGCCATAGGCAAGGGAAATCTTCCGCCAAGTCCTAAATCATCAACAATCATATCACTTTTAACATTAACTGTTCTATTCTCTTTTTTATCCCGGATTGATAAATACAAATCTCTCTTTATATAATACTTCACAACCAACATTTGATTGGTTTCATACACATAAAGAAGTCTAATCCAATCATTCTCACCTGTCAATATTTCCTTCATCACATCTCCTGAAGTATCATGTTTTTGGAACAATTCCAAAGGAGGGAATTTCAGTTTTCCCCAAGAGAATTCATAACAAGCATCAAAAGAATTCCCGCTCAATTCATATACCTGATTGCTGAAGTAAGGATAAACCCTCAAACTCTCATTAAACATATAAAAATTAGCAGGACAACCATGAAGTATTTTCCCCGTTAGCGGAGCGTCATAAAATGTACGGACTACGTCCCCTTTTTCATTAGCCACAACAAACTGTTTACCAGAAAAGACATCATTTTGCCTCAAAGGATAATAATATATATACATTCCTGAATCTTGCATTGCAGCAAAAGACAACGGTGAAGGCGCGGGAAGCGTTACATCACCGATATATTTCAAATCAGTCAAGCGATATTTCAACAACCTATTCAACTGTCTATCCAAAATCAGAACATGCCCATGCTTGTCAATCCAAAAAGAATGAGGAGATATAAACTCTCCCGGTCCATTTCCATGACCTTCTAACTTCATAACAAATTTTCCATCCATGCCAAACACATTAAATGTATTCATCTTGTTATCAAGTATGTATATGCGATTGCCACAGATTTCTATTTGACCGATATTACCCACTAATGAATTTTCCGAGGATTCCAATGCAACATAAGAACATACCGAAATCAACTCTGCAGCATTTACCGATTTCAAATTTCCAAAATCAATAACCTCTGCGGCTGTACTACTCACTACATTAGGTCTACTACAACCCATCAATAAACATATAAGGCCTGCAAAATAAATGCAAATAAGCGATTTTATCATCTTCAACATTAAATTTACATGAACAGGAAGGACGATGATAGCTTAACAATGTATGAAAAGCTATCATCTCATTTCTTACATTACAATTCAGGAAAAACTATATTTTTTCAACACGTCTCATTTCCTGTTTTAGTACAATTATATCCATCCCCTTCAGGGCGATAGTAACGTTCCCACACTTTGCTATTATAATCAGATTCCCCACTTGCCAACGCCTCCACATTAGCCAGCATCAAATCCGACATTGCTTCTGTTCTCTGATTCATATAAACTCCATATCCTGCCACAGCTGCAAATACGGCAACAAATGCAGCTTTCATAATCTTCTTTCTCATTGTTTTTCTACTTTCAAATTTATTCTTTTTAATTCTTATCTATTTCCGTATCTATCCTTTCAACGGAAAGGAAAACATATTGCCCGTTCAATTTAAATCGTTATCTTTGCCGAAACCTCCTTTCTGGGGTGGGTTACGGAACGGACGGGTCGTAATGCGCCAACAAAACGTTATCCGTCCGCTCCTCTCTAGCCCCTTTTATATTCACATTCCTTTTTTCCTAATAACCTCCTTCTTGTACTAAATATACTTTCACATGGGAAATCGGGCAATCTACGGAACCGCTTCCAAAACAGCTGATATTTACCAGCCCCTCACCCGATGCCAAAGCCTCTATGTTTTCCAACATCAGGCTCTCCAGGTTTTCGTGTTCAACACTCCATTGAAAGGAAGCGGCTACTGCCACTAAAAATAAAAACATAAATAGAATTTTCTTTTTCATTGTTTTTCATTTATTATTAGTTTTTGAATGATGGGGTAAAGTTAATGGAAAACAAAAGTCATATCCAAATTTCCGGCCTTACAATATCTTATATTCGGGAAAAATAAGGAATATAAGAAATTGTAAGATTGTAGTCAGGATACTATCCTACCGGAATTTTCTTCGATGAAATGGGGGATTTTTAACTGATAAGCAAAATTTCCACGCTCAATGGTACAACAGGAGACCAGCGACAGACAGTCGCGCAATCTTCTTATAGACTGATACATTTTATTCGAGCCACCACTACCATCCGGCCACAATAAATGCAGGATCTCATCATTGGACAACTTATAATCTTCAGCATCCAAAAAACCTTGCAGCAACCGGGCAAGCAGTGGAGTCAAATTTACAACATCATCACCCCTCTTCAGCAAGCGGGAAGCAGCATCAAAATATACACCTGCTTCCAACTGACAAATACGTGAAGGATTCCCGTGACCGGCAACCACCGGAACTTCCTTTTCTACCACGATGTGCTTTTCCTTGACGAATAAACGATGATAGACTTTACTCACATACTCCTGTATAAAAAACAAGAGTATGCAGGAAGCCACCAAAACTGCCAACAAAACCTTGTCTTTCCGGGAAAGAACCATCCAACAGGAATGATAAAGGTAGCCGGTCATGCCGACTTCACATCGAAGTCCTAAATAATAAGTGAACAAACTATCCGATTCCGACAAATAAAGGGAATCTTCGGAATAAGCATAAGACTCATGCTCCTGCCAGTCGGACACAGAAATGCGCACAGCCGTTGTTCCGGGAAATCCCATCGAAGCCAACCGGTTATTCCAAAACAGATTCAATGAATCGGCACTCAGAGGAGAGACATGCAGGAGATAAGAATGGACTCCTCTTATATCACGAGACCGTTCCATATTACGGGAGTGTTTCTCATAAGGAACCCAAAATTCTTTTTGCCCATATTCGCTTGTCAGCAAAAGCTTGATTGGTTCCCTCTTAATGTCAATAGAAGCATCCAATTGGAAGTTTCCAGAGAAGTGACGGAACATAGGAATGTCCTTCCATTTCTGTGTCTCTTCCTGTAAAGCCGAATGAAAAACATCACGCGCCTGTGTCTGCCAGTACTCCAGCCGGTACTGATACAAAAAACAGCCGGTGAATCCCGCCGCCACAATGCCTATAAACGCGTATATCAATAGCAGCTGCCAATATTCTTTTTTCATGGTCGGTTCATGGATAAACTGTTTTCGGTCAAAAAGTTAAGCATTTATTCCTAATCCTTTAAAAAACAGCAAGCATGAATTTCACACTCCTCCCAAGAAAAAAAGTACCCGCAGCCGGGAAGCAAAAGCCACACTTCCGACAGCATAGGCAACGGGACTTACCCTCTAAAACTCCAACTGAAGTATATTTAACTCAAGTTTACTCCCCTATTCCTTGTCTATTAGGATTTTAATTCTTTACTTTGCAACAGGCTGTATATAGCCGAACAGTATTGAACCGCGAATTAAAAAAACAGAACCATGTCCAACTATATCCGTTTTGACTGGGCCATGAAACGGCTGCTGCGCGACAAAGCAAACTTTGCCGTGCTCGAAGGGCTCATGACAACACTGCTGAAAGAGAAAATAACCATCAAGCGGCTGCTGGAGAGCGAAAGCAACCAGGAAAGCGAGTATGACAAGTACAACCGGGTGGACTTGCTGGCAGAAGACGAGAAGGGGGAACTGATTCTCTTCGAGATACAGAACAACAACGAATATGCCTACTTCCAAAGGATGCTGTTCGGAACTTCCAAGCTGGTGACCGAGTACATCAACCGGGGGGAAGGATACGAGAAAATCAGAAAGATATACAGCATAAACATCGTTTACTTCGCACTGGGAAGCGGTACGGACTTTGTCTATCAAGGGAAAACGGAGTTCCGAGGAATGCACAACAACGAGCTACTGCAGCTCTCGCCTTTCCAAAGGCAGACGTTCAAGGTCAGCGAAGTGAGCCAACTCTACCCCGAATACTACATCCTGAAGGTGAACGACTTCAACCGATGGTCAAAAGTACCCCTCGAGCAATGGATCTACTTCCTGAACACCGGCGAAATCCCCGAAGATGCGACCGCCCCGGGCCTGCCCGAAGCCAGGGAACGCCTGAAGCTGGACAAATTGAAAAAAGATGAGCTCAAAGCTTATTACAGGCACCTGGACAATGTAGTGATTCTGAGAGACAATATCAATACAGAACGTGCCGAAGGAAGAGAAGAAGGGAGAGCCGTGGGAAGGAAAGAAGGAAAAGAAGAAGGAAAACGAGAGATGGCCTTGAGAATGAAAGCGGAAGGCATTCCTGTTGATGTCATTGCGCGATGCAGTGGATTGAAAGTAGAGGAAATCAATAAACTATAAAACCGGTTTCATCGGAAAAGTCGATGAAGAGGGCGATACTCTATGACAGGTTCGTCCTTGTTCACATCCGTAGCAAGGATGATGCCTTGCTGCTCATCCACAGAGATGCCATTAACAAAATGGTCAAGCACATAGCTACAGAGCGGTTCGCCCTTCAAGCTAAACACATAAATGTATTGACCGCCATCCACATGGATGCCTTGCCGGGCATTCTGTGCCATCTCCTTGAAAGAACGTCCGTGGAACACGGCATAGATGGCGCTGTCTGTTACCTGAACATCGCTGAATCCCATGATGCCGGTAGGGATGCCATAGCCCTGGGAAATTTTGAACTCCGGCTCACCGTGAGGACCAATGCACACTGTGCGGGTGCTGTCTTTCAGATGATAGATTTCGAGCACCTCGCCAAGCTGTGTCACCGCTGCCAAGACACCGTTACGAGAATTGTAATCGATGAAGCTGCGCCATGCCTGCGCCAGTGCCGGACGGGCATTCTTTAAAGCGTCCTCGTTGGAAGAAGGGATTCCACCCAGTTTATGCAACAGACTGCCCTGCCGGTTCACCAGACAGAAGCGACTGTCGCCCGAATAGTCGGGAATGATGAAAGTGGAATCATCCATCGCCACAAAGTCCAGGGCGCGGAGAATATCCTTATCTAGGTTCACCGATTCCTGACGCGACAATGAATCACCGGATAGGGCACAACCAAACCGGATCAATTCGGACTTATTGGAATCGAGAATCCACAAACCATCGCCGCTCCATCGGACATCTTCAGCGGAAAGTTGCTCGCCGGGAGCTTCGCCACGCCTGCCGAAAGAGGAAAGGGGGCAGAAAGCCGGATAGCTGAAAGCATGGCAGAAACAGTCCTCGCCATGCAAATCAAGCACAACTGCCCGGTCTCCCTGCACACGAATGCGGAAAGGATAACGGAATAGGGCGGTATCCAGCGGAAGCGTTCTTCCCTTCAGCTCCAATGTACGGGGAAAGTCCGTATAAGACAATACTTCATTACGGGGAGCAGAGGTACATGCAGCCAAAGCTACAGACAGAAAGAACAGGCCGATGAGGTTCCGCATAGCTATTATCTTTTGAAAGGAAGTTACTGCCGTCACCAAAAACAGAGTCATAAATAACATTTTCTTTTTCATTGTTTTTTCACATTTAGAGTCCGTTTAATTTTATTCAGTATTCGTCCCCCCCCAAAAAAACAACCATGGTGACTAATAGAAAGGCGCATTGGCAGTAAGACTTGAGTCAAGCTGTCAATGCGCCTTTCTATTAGTCATCAGCTATCTGCTTACTTCAGCAAGCTTTCCGCATCCAGATGCTCCGCCTCAATATCTTTAAAATAGCGGTAAGTACCCACTTTCAATTCATCGGTAGCAGCGTCATCAGCAACAATGATTCCCTTTTCGTGCATCTGCAACGCGCTGATAGTCCACATCTGCATCACAGGTCCCTCGACTGCATGATAGAGGGCACGTGCCTTGTTGTGTCCGTTTACGATAATCATCACCTCGCGGGCGCTGAGCACAGTACCCACACCGACGGTCAGGGCAGTCTTGGGTACCTTGTTCACGTCATTGTCGAAGAAACGGGAATTGGCAATGATGGTATCGGTAGTCAATGTCTTCTGACGGGTGCGTGACGAAAGAGAAGAACCCGGCTCGTTGAAAGCGATATGTCCGTCGGGGCCGATACCGCCCATGAAGAGGTCGATGCCACCGTAGGACTTGATTTTCTCTTCATAGCGTGCACACTCGGCATCCAGATCAGCAGCGTTGCCGTTCAGGATATTGGTGTTCTCCGGCTTGATGTCTATATGGCTGAAGAAGTTATTCCACATGAAGGAATAGTAGCTTTCGGGATGTTCCTTGGGCAAACCTACATACTCGTCCATATTGAAAGTCACTACGTTCTGGAAAGACACGATGCCTTTTTTGTTCAGGTCGATAAGTTCCTTGTACATGCCCAGCGGAGAAGAGCCGGTGGGACATCCCAACACAAACGGTTTTTCAGGCGTCGGATTAGCGGCCTTAATCTTGGCAGCTACATAATGTGCCGCCCACTTTGACACGGATTGATAATCCGGTTGAATGATTAGTCTCATTGTGATTGTTTTATTAGGTTAATAAATTAGGGGTAACTCTCTATTTTAATTTTTGTCACTTCCTATCCTTCTTCAAACGCTCCGCCATGGCACGTGCCAGATTTTCGCATTGTTCGTAAGTAATGTCCTTCATGGCCTGCTTCATCTCTACCGGGTCGCCCACAATCTCGAACTTGCTCTTTTCGGCAAACTCGTTCATACGCTTCACGGCAGCACCCGCCCAGCAGAAGGAGCCGAAGTATCCCAGATAACGTCCCTTCACTTCGCGTACCAGAATTTTGGAAAGCAAGGATTCTATCTCAGGATAAATCTGGTTGCTGTATGTGGGACTGCCAATAATAAGTCCGCGATACTTGAAGATATCGGCAATGATATAAGAAGGATTGCTCTTGCTCACATTGTGCATCACGATGTTCTTGATGCCTTGTGCTGAAAGTTCCGCCGCAATGGCTTCCGCCATCTGTTCCGTGTTGCCGTACATGGAGCCGTAAACAATGACCACACCTTCGTCAGCGGCGTAGCGGCTCAGCTTGTCGTAGATGCCGATAACCTTGGATATATTTTCTGTCCATACCGGCCCGTGCGTAGAGCAAATGGTGGAGATGGGCAGACCGCCCAGCTTGGCCAGCGCTTTCTGCACCGGAGAACCATATTTACCCACGATGTTGGAATAATAACGTACCATTTCCTCCCAATATCTGTCCAGATTGATGCGCGTATCGAGGAAACCTCCGTCCACAGTGCCGAAACAGCCGAAACCGTCACCAGCGAAAAGGACTCCTTCCGTTTCGTCAAAAGTCATCATCGTTTCGGGCCAGTGCACCATCGGAGTCATATAGAAACGGAGTTTATGATGCCCCAAAGCCAGAAAATCCTCGTCCTTCACCATATACTGCTCGCCCGTCACGCCATAAAAACCTTCAATCATGCCGAAAGTCTGCTTGTTGCCCACGATGACGATGTCCGGATAATGCTGCTTTATCAAACGGATGGAACCCGAATGGTCCGGCTCCATATGATTGATGATAAGATATTGAATGGGACGCTCACCAATGATGCTCTTTATTTTGCGTAGGTATACCTCGAAATAGCAGGCGTCTACCGTATCGACCAGGGCGACCGTTTCATCGTCTATCAAGTAAGAGTTGTAGGAAACTCCATACGGTAACGGCCACATGCCTTCGAACAAATGCTTATTGCGGTCATTCACTCCCACATAGTGGATTTTTCCCTTTATCATTGTTTTTGGGTTCATAACTATTCTTTATTTAGATTGATTCCACATTTAAAGTTGCGGCAAAAATAATTCTTTTTTCTCACATTTCATACTTCTTTCCCTGATATGCACCGAGTTCTTTCATTCTTTTTTGAACCCGGTGATTAAATTCATAATTTTTCAATCCCCAGTCGGGTGCAATGAGCAGATCCTTAGGAGACTGGGAGACGAAGCGCTCCAGCACCAAGTCCGGCCGCAAATGCTCGACATAGTCTATCACGAGATCGATATATTCCTCCACATTAAACAGATGGAAATCTTCGGGATGCTGCCGGTACTCCAGAGCCATACGGGTGTCCCTTATCAGTTGTAGCTGATGCATCTTCAAGGTAGTGAGTGGCAGACGGGACAACACACTGGCTTGTGCAACGATACTTTCATGCGTCTCGCCCGGCAGTCCAAGGATGACATGTCCACCGGTCAGGATTCCACGCGAAGCGGTTCTTTCCACCGCATCAGCGGTAGCACAGAAAGTATGTCCGCGATTGATTCGGCAGAGCGTCTTGTCGTCGGTACTCTCTATGCCGTACTCCACTAAAAGGAATGTATGCCGGTTCATCTCTTCCAGATAGTTCAGCAAGCTGTCAGGCATACAGTCCGGACGGGTGCCGATGACCAGGCCCACCACCCCGTCTGCCGACAAGGCTTCCTCGTATTTCCGCTTCAGGTCTTCCAATTCGCCATACGTATTGGTATAGGCCTGGAAATAGGCGAGATACTTCATACCAGGATATTTGTGCGCAAAGAACTGCTTGCCCTCTTCCAGCTGGCGGGTAATGGATTTCTCCGTACGGCAATAATCGGGGTTGAAGGTCTGGTTGTTACAATAGGTGCAACCGCCGACTCCTTTGTTTCCATCCCGGTTGGGGCACGTAAAACCGGCATTCAGCGATATTTTCTGTACCTTATAGGAAAAATATCGCTTCAGAAAAAGAGGGAACTCATTATAGAGCGTAGATTTGGTTTCCATACATATTCCTTATGTAAATGGCAAATATAGGATTTTTCCGTGGGATGAACCTGCAAAAACAAGAATAGTTTCCACCCGATTTGTTAACGAACATAAAACAAAGTGTTTTCATCTGTTCTAATTCACCACGATATGGCTGGCATCACGACCGTTGCTGTATATCAAAGCAAGGTCAAGTGCTTGTAACGAAAGACATTCAGAAGCAGGACAGACTTTTTCTTTTTCAGAAAGAATAAAATTAGCCCGCTGTTTCGATAAGTCCTCCCTTTGTCGTATATTTGTTCCCCAGAACAAATATGGAAACGGATAAGCATAAAACAGATATATGAAACAGATAAGCATCGTACTTCTCCTCTGCCTCTGTACGCTGGCAGGTTTCGCCCAAAGTGGCAAGGCTCTTGATTTGAAAGAAATCGTATCGGGCAAGTTCATTCCGAAGAACATTTCCGGCGTTATCCCCATCCCGGGAGACGGAGAACACTATTCGCAGATGAACGCGGCAAGAACACAAATCATCAAATACTCCTTCAAGACGGGAAAACCCGTGGAAGTACTGTTTGATGCCGCCACCGCACGCGAATGTACATTCAAGACATTCGACAGCTACAGCTTTGCTCCGGACGGAAGCAAGCTGCTCATTGCCACCGAAACAACTCCTATCTACCGTCATTCCTATACGGCTGTGCATTACATCTACAGCCTAAAGCGCAATCTGGACGGTAAAATCAACAATATTGTGGAAAAGCTTTCGGACGGCGGCCCTCAGCAAGTGCCCGTATTTTCACCGGACGGCAATCAGGTGGCTTTTGTACGCGACAACAACATCTTCCTTGTAAAACTGCTCTACGGCAACAGCGAAAGCCAGGTGACAGAAGACGGAAAACAGAACGAGGTGCTGAACGGCATCCCCGACTGGGTTTACGAAGAGGAGTTCTCCTTCAACCGTGCGCTGGAATTCAGTGCCGACAGCCAAATGCTGGCTTTCATCCGCTTCGACGAGAAAGATGTTCCCTCCTATTCTTTCCCTCTTTTTGCCGGACAAGCTCCCCATTTTACACCTTTCGAAAAGTATCCGGGAGAATACACCTATAAATATCCTAAAACGGGAGAAGTAAATTCAAAGGTATCCGTACATACCTTCGACATCAAGTCGAAAGTGACCCGCAAGATAAACGTGCCGGTAGATGCAGACGGATATATCCCCCGCATCCGATTTACTCAAGACCCCAACAAGCTTGCCGTCATGACTCTGAACCGCCATCAGAACCGGTTCGACCTATACTTTGCCAATCCTCGCAGCACAGTAGCCAAACTAGCTCTGCGTGATGAAAGCGATACCTATATCCGCGAAAATGTATTCGACAACATAGTCTTCTATCCGGAAAATTTCAGCTTTGTCAGCGAAAAGAGCGGATACAACCATCTGTACTGGTATAGCATAGGAGGCAATCTGCTGAAACAAGTGACAACCGGACAATATGAAGTGCAGGAGTTCCTGGGCTACAACCCCGAAGAAGGAAGTTTCTACTTCAGCAGCAACGAGGAAAGCCCCATGCGCAGTGCCATCTACAAGATTGACCGGAAAGGCAAAAAGACCAAGCTATCGTCACAAGCCGGAACAAACAGTGCGCAGTTCAGTGCGAACATGAAGTACTACATGAACCGTTATTCTAATCTGGACACACCGACCGTCATTACACTGAACGACAATACAGGCAAGACTCTTGCCACCCTGATGGACAATGCGGCATTGAAGCAGGAAATCAGCAGCTATGACATGCCCCGGAAGGAATTCTTTACTTTCCAGACTTCCGAAGGCACCACATTGAATGGCTGGATGATGAAACCAGCCGACTTCTCTGCCGGCAAGAAATATCCGGTACTGATGTACCAGTACAGTGGTCCCGGTTCGCAGCAAGTGCTCGACAAATTCAATGTAAGCTGGGAAACCTACATGGCATCACAAGGCTATATCGTGGTTTGCGTAGACGGGCGTGGCACCGGAGGACGTGGTGCAGAATTCGCCAAATGTACTTATCTGAACCTGGGTATCAAGGAAGCCAAAGACCAAGTGGAAACCGCCCTCTACATGGGCAACCAGCCATACGTGGACAAGAACCGCATCGGTATCTGGGGATGGAGTTTCGGTGGATATACTACCATCATGAGCATGAGTGAAGGAACACCGGTGTTCAAGGCCGGAGCAGCCGTGGCTGCCGTTACCGACTGGAACTATTACGACACAGTCTACGGTGAACGGTTTATGCGCACTCCTAAGGAGAACGCCGAAGGCTATAAGACCACTTCCGCCTTTACCCGTGCCGACAAGCTGCACGGCAACCTGCTGCTGGTACACGGCATGGCAGATGACAATGTACATTTCCAGAACTGTGCCGAATATGCCGAACAACTGGTACAGCTCGGCAAACAGTTCGATATGCAGGTATACACCAACCGGAACCACAGTATCTACGGAGGAAATACCCGGTTACATCTGTACACACGGTTGACTAACTTCTTTAATAAAGAGCTAAAATAAATTTAATTGAGGAATGACGAATTCTTCATTCATCATTCCTCATTCATCATCCTTCATTAAACCAACATGAGAGTACGCAAACCGGAATGGCTCAAAATAAGCATCGGTGCCAACGAGCGTTATACCGAGACCAAACGCATTGTTGAATCACATTGCCTCCATACCATCTGCAGCAGCGGCCGTTGCCCTAATATGGGAGAATGTTGGGGGAAAGGCACCGCAACCTTCATGATTGGAGGAAATATCTGTACCCGCAGTTGCAAATTCTGCAATACGGCAAGCGGCAAGCCCTTGCCGCTAGATGCCGACGAACCCACACACGTGGCAGAATCCATTGCCTTGATGAAACTCTCCCATGCGGTCGTCACTTCTGTAGATCGTGACGACCTGCCTGACTTAGGTGCAGCGCACTGGACACGTACCATCCGGGAAATCAAACGGCTCAATCCGAACACCACCGTCGAAGTACTGATTCCCGACTTCCAGGGGAGAAAGGAGCTCGTGGCACAAGTCATCGATGCACAACCGGAAATCATTTCGCACAACATGGAGACTGTCCGCCGCATCAGCCCTCTCGTACGCAGTGCCGCCAAGTATGAGACAAGCTTGGAAGTGTTACGGCAGATTGCAGAAAGCAATACTACCACCAAGTCCGGCATTATGGTAGGACTGGGCGAGACTCCGGAAGAAGTGGAAGAACTGATGGACGACCTTCGCCAGGTGGGCTGCCACATACTGACCATAGGCCAATACCTGCAACCCACACACAAACATTATCCGGTAGCCGAATATATTACTCCCGAACAATTTGCACTCTACAAAAAGAGAGGATTGGAAAAAGGGTTTCAGCAAGTGGAAAGCGCTCCATTGGTGCGCTCCTCTTATCATGCGGAAAAACAGATTCATTTTATACAAAAAAAAGAAGTAAAATAGAAAACATTTAAACCTGCCAGTTGTTATGATGTAAACGACAAAATCATAATACGGATAATGAGCCATCAAAGAATTTTATCGTCAAGATTCAATATGTCACTGGGATTCATCCCAGTTATAATATCCATCATATTATGCGAGTTTATAACGCAGGACATGTCCATCTACATCGGTGCAGGCGCAGGACTTTTATCTAGCATCCATTCAATAAGGCATAGAGAGACGCATGTTCCGCAAATCATACTTTACTGTACTACAGGAATGTTACTGCTATTGTCGGCAACAAGCCTATTCCTCGTAAACTACTGTCCCCGTTTCATGCTTCCGTTCACGCTGGAAATCAGCGCCATCATCCCCCCGTTCATCATCTACCTCAATAAGAGAAGGTTTCTGGACTACCACATGTCTCAGACACATAAATGCTGTAAGCAGCTTTTTGCACAAGGGGCAGAAGCCGCCATCGTATCCGCACGCGTAATTCTTATCATAAGCTTGCTGCATTTTCTGATTATCTTCCTGGCGATTCTGATTAGTTACCCTTTGGGAGACACTACCCGCCACATTCTGTTTTATGTGGCACCTCCCCTCGTCTTTATATCAGGCATTCTGTTCAACCAGTTCGGCATCTTCTACTTCAATATGGTGATGAACCACACGGTTTTCGTACCGATAGTGAACACCAAAGGAGATGTCACGGGGAAAGCCATCGCCTCAGAAACCATCAACCGGAAAAACGACTATATCAATCCGGTCATCAGGATTGCCGTTGCCTCACACGGCATGCTGTTTCTCCTCCCTCGCCCCCAATGCAACGTTTTCGAGAAAAACAAAATCGACTTGCTGATAGAGGGATACCTGATATACGGAGAAACACTGGAACAGGGTGCACACAGAATATTACGGCAAACGCTTCCCACCGCTCCATTAGATTATCTGCACTTCAACCTCATGTATCATTTTGAGAATGAAGCCACCAACCGTCTGGTCTATCTCTTCACGCTCGACCTGAAGGATGACTCCATCCTATGCAATAAGAATTTCAAGGGTGGAAAGCTATGGACGTTCCGGCAAATTGGACACAACCTGGGACGAAACTTCTTCAGCAGTTGCCTGGAATATGAATTCGAGCATCTGGAAGCTATTATTTATACAAGAGAAAAATACAAGGAATCTTAGAAAGGTCGGGGGTCTTGCCCTGCCACTCCCTCACTGTCTTGGTTTTGATATACTCCCCTTCACAAGTAATGTTCGCTGCAATGCAGAGCTTGGTCTGCGGACGGCAGTTATGAAGAATATCCTCTATCATCTTATTATTGCGATAAGGCGTTTCAATGAAAAGCTGAGTCTGATGTTCATTGTAGGCGCGCTGTTCCAGCATTTTCAGCTTTTTGGCACGCTCTGCCGGTTCAATGGGAAGATAACCGTGGAAGGCAAAGCTCTGTCCGTTGAAGCCGGAACCCATGACAGAGAGGATAATGGAAGAGGGTCCCACCAAGGGGACCACTCTCAAGTTTTTCCGTTGTGCAATAGCCACTACGTCTGCGCCCGGGTCGGCCACGGCCGGACAACCAGCTTCGGAGATTACGCCCATCGGCTGCCCCTCCACCAACGGCTTCAGATAGCCGGAGATGTCTTCGGGTGACGTGTGTTTGTTCAACGTATAGAATGTCAGCGCATCAATATCCATTCCCTTGTCCACCTTTTTCAGAAATCGGCGTGCCGAGCGCACATCCTCCACAATGAAATGGCGGATTCCCAGTATTATCTCCTTATTATAAGGCGGCAACACCGTTTCAATAGGCGTATCGCCCAGGGTGACTGGCAAAAGATAAAGAGCGAGTTCCATTAGCCGTAGATGATATTTCCGTTTTCATCTTTATACTCATCCAAGCCCTTTTCATAGGTAGCCATGGCGCGAAGACTCATACCTACGCTGGAGAAACCTCCATCGTGGAACAAGTTCTGCATGGTGACCTTGCGGGTGAGGTCGGAGAACATCACGATACAGTAGTCTGCACACTCGTCGGCAGAAGCATTGCCAAGGGGAGACATGCGGTTGGCGAAGTCGAACAACTTGTCCATGCCCTTCACACCGGAACCGGCAGTGGTCATCGTAGGAGACTGGGAGATGGTGTTGACACGAACATGGTGTTCGCGTCCGTAGATGTAGCCGAAGCTGCGGGCAATGGATTCCAGCAGCGCCTTGGCATCTGCCATATCATTGTAACCGTAGAACGTACGTTGCGCAGCCACATAACTCAGAGCCAGAACTGAGCCGTAGTCGGCAATGGCGTTGAGTTTCTTGGCTGCTTGTATCATCTTGTGGAAAGAGACAGCGGAAATATCCAGTGTCTTTTCCAACATATCGTAATCCAAATCATCATATGTACGTTTCTTACGCACATTGGGAGACATACCAATGGAGTGCAGCACGAAGTCAACCGGGCCGCCCAATACTTCCATAGAACGTTTGAATACATTTTCCAAATCTTCTACACTTGTAGCATCTGCAGGAATCACCTCGCAATTCAGTTTCTCCGAAAGAGCCGACACTTCACCCATACGCACGGCAACCGGCGTATTCGACAAAGTGATTGTTGCACCTTCTTCTACTGCTTTTTCTGCTACTTTCCAGGCAATGGACTGCTCATTCAGAGCACCGAAAATAATGCCTCTTTTTCCTTTCAACAAATTGTAACTCATACCTATTTTTAGTAAAATTCGGCTGCAAAGATAGGAAGTTTTTGCATAAAAAGCCCGAAAGTGTGCAAAGAAAAGGAAAGAACGACAAAAAATACCACTGCAAAACTACTGCAACGCTTGTACAGTGTCACTGCAAAGCAGTTGCAGTAATGCTGCAAAGCAGTTGCAGTCACGCTGCAAACCTATTTGCAGTAACGCTGCAACCTATTTGCAGTACTACTGCAAAAAGCACACAGCAAGAATGCAGTAATAATGCACTGATTATCAATCAAGAGCTTCCTATCCTGCAAATACCTGATGAAAACCGGAACTGCATTTGAACATGAGCGCAAAAAGCCCTATATTTGCAGCAAACTAAAAATAGAGAAAGCAATGAAGAAGTTGATTATATTTGACCTGGACGGAACTTTACTGAACACAATAGCCGATTTGGCACAAAGCACAAACCATGCCTTGCAAGCGCTCGGCTATCCCACTCACCCGGAATCGGCCTATAACTTCATGGTTGGCAACGGAATCAACAAACTGTTCGAGCGCGCCCTTCCGGAGGGGGAAAAGAGCGAAGAAAACGTCTTGCGCGTCCGCAAGGAGTTTGTACCTTATTATGACGTGCACAATGCTGACAAAAGCCGCCCTTACCCCGGCATCCCCGAACTGCTGGAACAGTTGCAGGAGAAAGGGGTGATATTGGCAGTGGCTTCCAACAAATATCAATCGGCCGCCGTAAAACTGATTTCACATTATTTCCCCAACATACGTTTTACCGCCGTCTTCGGACAACGGGAAGGGGTCAACGTGAAGCCCGACCCGACAGTAGTACATGACATTCTGGACATCACCCGGATATCCCGTGAAGACGTGTTATATGTGGGAGACTCCGGAGTGGATATGCAAACGGCCGCCAATGCCGGAGTCACCGCCTGCGGGGTCACCTGGGGATTCCGTCCACGCACAGAACTGGAAGAGTTTCATCCGGCACATATCGTAGACAATGCTACGGA
Organism: Bacteroides muris (ex Fokt et al. 2023); assembly: GCF_024704895.1. Taxonomy (NCBI): domain Bacteria; kingdom Pseudomonadati; phylum Bacteroidota; class Bacteroidia; order Bacteroidales; family Bacteroidaceae; genus Bacteroides; species Bacteroides muris (ex Fokt et al. 2023). The sequence goes on from NZ_JAMZEE010000024.1 coordinate 19,294, forward strand.
CATTGCCGTTATCGCCGCTCTTTGAGAGGGCACTCCCTCCCCCAGCTATCCGAGAGCGCATATTTACATTATGATATTTTTTAGGCGCGGATTACGCGAAAAACACGGAGTTTTTCTTTGTTTCTCCGTGAAATCCACGTACTTCCACGCCTAAAAAATAATCAGAAAGAAAACAGCCTCAGAACAATTTCCGCATCGCTCCTTTATCTCCCACCACAAGATAGGTATTCCCGTCAATCAGTAAAGCGCGCCCACGTTTCTTCTTTCGGTTTTCCTCGTTATCCACATTCACTCCAATCACCCGTCCATCATAGAAAGTGGAAATGTCCTTAAAGATGGTATGCCCCACAATGATATGTTCGACGTCATAACGTTTCAACATCAGTTGCAGGGAGTCTTGTGCCAATGGATGGTATTTTGCATCCGTCCGTACCAATCCACGATACCAGATAGGGCCGCTATTACCATATAGGAAAGCCGTGAGAGGCGATAGGGCCTTACGTTCCTTCTTGCTCATGAACAATGCACGGCTCATTTCCTCATTTACTGTGGGAATATTCAAGTCACGGTCATAAAACTCCTTTCCCAAACCTGCATGTACATACAGATTAGGTCCGATGGTCTGCATCGTATTACGGGTACCAAGCCATCTGCCAAGTTCTGTGTCCGGACCGAACAATGCCGGATAATCCATACCCAGTTTTCGAGCCAATGTCTTGTACTTTTCTTTGGTATAACGCAAATCATTTGCCGTCACAAGCGGTTCATGGTTACCCAACAGAAACGAGACATGACCACCTGCACCGCCGCCTCCTTCTCCAATTTATAGAACAGCCAAAATATCTGCGGCACATCTTTGCCACGGTCAAATATATCACCGATAACCACCAGATGATTGGTTCCAAAATTCCAATGGTAGTCTTTATCAATGACATTGTTGCCCCGCAGCAAGCTCATCACGCAATTCAACTTGCCATGGGGGTCAGACATCACAAACACTTTATCCGGTTGTCTGTATTGCCATTCCGGACGTTTGACCGGATGCAGCTTCACATCAAACGGATAACGCCCTTTGTGGTCCGTGACATGAAGGGTGAAATCCTGAGGAAGTACCGTATAAGCCGTATCTTCTATCTGCCCCCGGGCTGTAACGCTTATGACGCGCACCTTGCCGTCCGGTTCATAAATCACATAAGGTCCGTCTGCCGACAATTCCTCCTTCCTCTCCTTATCCTTCTTCTTACCGTCTAAACCAAGAGTTCCGGCACTTAGGCCGGAACTGATGAAGGTTAGAATAAATACAGTAAAAATTGATTGTCATCCATGACATGGGGTACAGAAATATCCTGAAGTGCAAAAACCAATATCAGCACCGGTGCAATAAAAAGAGCAACGTACCGTAACAGTTTCAAATGTCTCCTTCTGAGCTCCACCCTCTTGATACGTACTTCGACACCTCTCCATCCAGCCTGCGAATCAAACTCCATTTTACGAATTTCGTGCTGTGCATAATGTTCATCACTACAAATCTTTTGGAAAAGCTGCTCATGGCTTTTGCTCTCTTTGCGCCATTTATCCAAAAAACGGTTTTCTTCCGGTGTTACTTCACCGGATAGGTGCCTGGAAATAAGATGAGCTATATGAAAGTATTCTTTTATCATAATCTGGCATGTTTTAGTCTATCTTTAATGATAATACAAGCCAAAATGAAAACATGGTGAATCGATAAAGACTTTTTTTTGAAAAAATAGAAAAAAATGTGCTTTTAGATAAATAACAGAAGGCAATAATAATAATAATCGGTAAGGAATGCACGGAGCTTTTTATAAGCCACTTTTTTAAGAGTATGTACCGTTTCAGGAGAGACATTGAGACGCTCTGCTATTTCTGCATTCTTTTTACCTTCCAGAGCCAACTGCATGATAGCTCTCATTTGGGTAGGAAGTTTCTCTATAGCTTCTGACAGAATCCGGAAAGTCTCTTCTTCCACAATCGCATCACGAAAAAAAGCATCTGTCTTTTTGGCTATAATCTTTTGCTCGTATTCATGAGCTACCTTCGAATGCTCAAGTTCGTTCAAGGCATGGTTACGTACGGCCGTATAAAGAAAAGCTTTCACCTGATGAAGATAAAAGAAATCGTCTCTTATCTGCCACAACTTGGCAAATACGTCTTGTACTATATCTGCTGACATATCCGCATCCTCCATGTATTGGAACGCGAAGGAACAAAGCGCCGCATAATATTCCTTAAAAATATTATGAAACTCTTGCTCATCCAGCTTAATGCTTACAACAGAACGAGACTTATCCTTTTTTATCAGATTTAGCGCCATATTTATGCTTTTCGGGCGCTAATATAGTTAAATTCTCAGAATATAACCAATATAACTATCAATCCTCTAAATCTTTTTCCCATAAATCAATATCGGATGGAGTTTTCCATAAGCTCCACCCGAATGTGTTGTTTTTCATTCCTTCATTTCTATATTCCGTCAGCGTCATTCCCATTTTCCACTTGAAGCATCCCCCGCACTGTGGGCGGGAGAAAAAGGCACGTACACGAGGGTCAGTTCCCTCCTCCCCCCCGACTCTCGTAATCGACATAAATGCTGATACAATAAATTTACAAATTAAATTCATCTTCATGTCGTCATTCATTTTTTGGCATAAGATCGGTTTCATTTCCAAGAACAAAAGTAATGCTTGCTTTCCAAACGAACGTATGCTTTTCAATGCAGAGGGTGTATTATTCGGTTTTCGTGTACGGAAACGAGCATTTTTGTGCACGATAACGACCAATTTCGTCCAAAATCGTTCCATTTACTAATAATTATGCTTTTCAAGTTTGATTAATTGAGAAAAGGTCTTATTTTTGAGCCCGGTTTTTAATTCATACTATTGCAAAACATTATCAATTATCTAATTAAATCACAAGAAAATGGAACAAGTTTTCGGTTATATCATCGGCTTAGGAGCAGCAGTGATGATGCCTATAATCTTTACAATTTTGGGGTTATGCATCGGCATCAAGTTCAGCAAGGCATTAAAGAGCGGTCTGTTGGTAGGCGTCGGCTTCGTAGGTCTGTCAGTAGTCACTGCGTTGTTGACCAGCAGCCTCGGTCCTGCTCTGAGCCAAGTCGTTGAAATTTACGGTCTTCAATTGAAAGTATTCGACATGGGATGGCCTGCGGCTGCAGCTGTAGCCTATAATACATCAGTGGGTGCATTCATCATTCCGGTATGTTTGGGAGTAAATCTTCTGATGTTATTAACGAAAACAACCCGTACGGTCAATATCGACCTTTGGAACTACTGGCATTTCGCATTTATCGGTGCAGTTGTTTATTTTGCCAGCGACAATATCTGGTGGGGCTTCTTCGCCGCTATCATCTGCTATATCATTACCCTGATCATGGCCGACTATACCGCCGACAAATTTCAGGGATTCTACGACAAGATGGAGGGTATCTCCATTCCCCAGCCTTTCTGCGCAGGTTTCGTTCCATTTGCTGTAGTCATCAATAAAGCATTGGACAAAATCCCCGGTTTTGACAAATTGAACATCGATGCGGAAGGCATGAAGAAGAAATTCGGGCTGCTGGGTGAGCCTTTGTTCCTGGGAATTCTGGTAGGTTGCGGCATCGGTGCCTTGTCTTGCAAGAACGGTCAGGAACTGGTAGACAAGATACCTTATATATTAGGTTTGGGTATCAAGATGGGCGCCGTGATGGAACTGATTCCGCGTATCACCGCTTTGTTCATCGAAGGCTTGAAGCCTATCTCCGATGCTACCCGCGAACTGATTGCCAAGAAATTCAAAGGTGCTGTCGGTCTGAACATCGGTATGAGTCCCGCATTGGTTATCGGCCATCCTGCAACGCTGGTAGTTTCCCTGCTGCTGATTCCCGTAACCATACTGTTGGCTGTCATCCTGCCGGGTAACCAGTTCCTGCCTTTGGCGTCGCTGGCCGGAATGTTCTATCTCTTCCCGCTAGTACTGCCCATCACGAAAGGGAATGTAATAAAGACGTTCATCATCGGACTGGTTGTACTGACCATCGGCCTTTATTTCGTAACAAACCTCGCCCCCTATTTCACACAAGCAGCCCACGATGTATACGAAAAGACACAAGATGCTGCCGTAAATATTCCTGCCGGCTTTGAAGGCGGCGCACTGGATTTCGCATCCAGCCCCTTTGCTTGGGTCATTTTCCACCTGACCTACTCGCTGAAATGGATAGGTTCCGGTATCCTTGCATTATGCACATTGTTCCTGATGATTATGAACCGTCGTGCTATCATCAAATACCAGAAATCAATCAAAAATTGAAAGTTAAAAATTAAATAGTAACGCAATTATGAAAAAGTTAGTACTTGCATTTATGATGGGAGCAGCTGCCATGGCCGCCAATGCCCAAGTGAATTACAAAGTGCAGACCGCCTGCCATCCGCAGGACGTGAAGCATTATGACACGGAACTGCTGCGCAGCAGATTCATGATGGACAAAGTGATGGCTCCGGATGAAATCAACGTAACCTACACCCTCTACGACCGATTGATTTACGGTGGCGCTATGCCGGTGAACAAGACATTGAAGTTGGAAGTGTTCCGTGAACTGGGTCCGGAAATCACTTACTTCCTCGAACGTCGCGAACTGGGTGTCATCAATACCGGCGGTGACGGAGTGGTAACTGTAGACGGTAAGGAATACCCCATGAAATATAAGGAAGCACTTTACGTAGGCTGCGGAAATAAGGAAGTAACCTTCAAGAGCAACGACGCCACCAATCCTGCCAAGTTTTACATCAACTCGGCTCCGGCCTACAAGCCCTACGTCACCCAGCTGATTACGACCGATGCCAAGCTTCAGAAAGCCAACCCCAAGAAATATGCACTGGGTATCTCCGACCATTATGGAAAAATGGAGGACAGCAACGACCGCATCGTAAATCAGCTGATTGTGAAAGATGTGTTGGAAAGAGTGAAAGACGGTGGCACCAACCAGTTGCAGATGGGACTCACGGAACTGGCTCCCGGCTCCGTATGGAATACCATGCCTGCCCACACGCACACTCGCCGCATGGAAGCTTACTACTACTTTAACCTGAAACCCGGCAACGCTATCTGTCACCTGATGGGCGAACCGCAGGAAGAACGTCTGATATGGCTGCACAACGAACAAGCCATCACTTCTCCCGAATGGTCTATCCACGCTGCTGCCGGAACCAGCAACTATACTTTCATCTGGGGTATGGGCGGTGAAAACCTGAAATACAGTGACAAAGACGAAATCAAATACAACGATATGAAATAAAGTTGCCCGTAACACCCGATAGGCATGGACTTAGTCCATGCCTATTTTTGTCATTTTCTACATCCTTTTTACCCGATATTACACCTCGAATAACACACAAGCCCCTGCATTTGCATCAAAATATAAATCTATTATCATGAGTACATTTCAAAACACTACGGGGCGGATGACCAACTACCGCTGGATTATCTGCGCCATGCTATTCTTCGCGACAACCGTCAACTACCTCGACCGCCAGGTTCTTTCATTGACCTGGAAAGACTTCATCTCCCCCGAATTCCACTGGACTGATACACACTACGGCTACATCACGGCTATCTTTTCCATCGTCTATGCCTTAGGCAATCTGTTTGCCGGACGTTTCATCGACTGGATGGGAACGAAGAAAGGATATTTATGGGCCATTGCCGTATGGTCTATCGGCGCTTGTATGCACGCCCTCTGCGGACTTGCCACAGAAATAACCCTCGGCATTGAAAATGCCGCCAACATGATTAGCGCTACCGGTGCATTGGCCTCTACCATAGCCATCACCAGCGTTTATTACTTCATTGCCACCCGTATCATACTGGGCATTGGTGAAGCAGGAAACTTTCCTGCCGCCATCAAGGTGACAGCCGAATATTTTCCCAAAAAAGACCGCGCCTTCTCCACTTCCATCTTCAATGCCGGCTCTACTATCGGAGCACTGATAGCCCCATTGTGTATCCCTACCCTGGCCCGCTACTTCCAACGCATGGGCGTGGGCAACGGCTGGGAAATGGCTTTTATTGTTATCGGCGGATTGGGTTTCATCTGGATGGGACTGTGGATGTTCATGTATAAAAAGCCTGATGAAAATCCACACGTAAACGCTGCTGAACTGACGTATATAGAACAAGACAAAGACAACGAGGAGGATAAAAAAACAGCTACTCCGGCAACCAACGACGAAAAAAGCATTTCTTTCCTGCAATGTTTCAAATATCCGCAGACTTGGGCTGTATTTTTCGGCAAGTTCATGACGGACGGTGTATGGTGGTTCTTCCTCTTCTGGGCACCCGCATACATCTCGGACGTTTACGGATTCTCCTCAGATACTCCCACAGCACAGATGCTTATCTTTATGCTCTATGCCATCACAATGCTGTCCATCTATGGCGGGAAACTGCCCACCATCATTATCAACAAGACTGGCAAGAACCCCTATGCCGCACGCATGCAGGCCATGTTCATCTTCGCACTGTTCCCACTATTGGCATTGTTTGCACAACCATTGGGCAATAAGGAGGTATTCGGCGAACAAGCCTATTGGTTCCCGATTATCATCATAGGTATTGCAGGCGCCGCCCATCAGTCTTGGTCAGCCAACATCTATTCTGTAGTAGGTGATATGTTTCCCAAGAGCACCATTGCCACCATTGTGGGAATCGGAGGTATGGCAGGCGGTATCAGCTCATTCCTCATCAACATGAGTTCCGGTTTGTTGTTCGACTATGCCGACAAGACACAAATGGCATTTCTTGGATTCCAGGGCAAACCTGCCGGATACTTTATCATCTTCTGTGTGTGTGCAGTGTCCTACCTGATAGGCTGGTGCATCATGAAAGCACTGGTTCCGAAGTACAAACCAATTATAGTGGACTAATCAGAAATCTTTTATAGATATTCAGAGCCCTGCAGAGTTTGCAAACTGCATTACATGCCTTGCAAACTCCGCACAAAAAAAGCCTTTTCTCACGAAATGGCTTTTCTTCGTTCAATTACAGTCAAAAACAAAAAACTGTAAATGGAACACAATTTAAGATGAAAAAAAGGGAAGTCTCACGACTTCCACAATTCTTCTAACCTTAAATCTAAATCTCTATGAAAAAAACGTGATGCAAAGATAATGGTTTATCTCACACAACGTTATTAATAAACTATATAAAGAAGCTGAAAATATTTAAAATTTACTAATGGATGCGGTTATCAATGACTAACTACCGACAAAAGCTCGGCATAAATAGGATTAAGTTTCAATAGTTGCGGCACTCCTGTCATAAACATCTGCTTACGGGCACGAGTAAGGGCAACATTCAATTTCCGGTCAATCCAAGTACCGTTTTCCTCCGTCATATTTGCCAGAAACTTCAACTGATAAGCCCGATTCACACAGAAAGAGTAGATAATGACATCCCGTTCGCTACCTTGGAAGCGTTCCACGGTGTCTACCAATATATCCTCCAAAGGAGCAATACCCAAAGTGGCAATCTCTTTCTTAATCAAGGCTATCTGACTGCGATAAGGAGTAATTACACCTAAAGTGACAGCCGGATTGAAACCGGAAACAGCAGCATACTGCCGGTAGATGGCCGCTGCCAACCGTGCCACAATCCGCGCCTCCGAATGGTTCATCTTGGCCGACTGTGCCGGCGGTTCGACTGCGGAAGGCAGAAAAGCGACACGACGAGTCAACAAATCGGCAAATTCACAATCACACAACTCAGGAGCAAGGCTCAGCTCGCCCTGCTGGTGTGGCAGACCAACCGGCTCCAGCAGACCACCATAAAAAGCCTGGTTAGGAAACAAAGCTACTTCGATATTCATGCGCCCCTGACGGCAAAGCATGTCATAAGAGGGATGAGGGATAAGGGATGAAGAATGAGAGGTTGATGCCTGGCGATTGACACCCTCTCTGGACAGGTTTCTATAAAGGCGTTCGAAAAGGGAATCTTTCAAATTATACAATCCGATGGCCTGCAATGCTTCGTCACACACTTCCGACTGTTGGGACGACTGCAAGACCACTGCAGGCAGCTGCTTATGGTCACCTATCAAAATAAATTTGCCAATGGCATCCGCACCTGCGGGATTGCGGGTACAGAGCACCCCCAGCAGTTGTGGTTCCAAAATTTGGGTAGCCTCATCCACAATCGCTACATCAAAAGTCTTCAACCGAAAAAGCTCGGTCTTGGAAGAAAGCGTGGCAACCGTACCGACAAAAACACGGCAACGGGCAATGCGCTCCTGCACCTGCCGCCGAGTGGCACAAGATTCCAGCACATTCTCAATCAGATACGGACGGAATGACTCGTCGCAAGACAACTCACTGCCTAGACGGATAAAGTCAATTTCCGGCTCAATGGAGGCCAGCGCCTTACTGATTTCGTCTACCGCGCGATTGGTATACGAAAGCAGCAGAATCTGTTTCCCCTCCCGGTAAAAGGTCTCTACCATGCCTCGCAGCGCGCGGGAGGTCTTGCCAGTACCCGGAGGACCGATTAAAAGGAAATAGTCACGGGCAGCCTGCGCTTTCAAAGTAATCCGCGAAAAATCATCCGGAGCGGTCGCAATACTGGCATCCAAAGAAGCATCGAATTCGGGAGGGCGCTGCCCCAACAACAAGTCACGCCGTCTTTGGGTGGCAGAAAGAAAAGCGGAAAGTCCCAGATACATGCTACGGAAGGAGGTGTCCATATAGTCGTGCTCAATGGCATAGAGACTAGCAGCAGGCAATACACCCGCATTCTGCTGAGTAGCACGAAGGCGGATGCAGACTTCGTCATCGGATATGCGCTCTATATTGCCTTTAAACACCATCTTGTTGGTAACGTTGTCGGTATCCTTATTCCGTTCATAAAGAACCACCGCATCACCTTGACGGAAATTGGGAAGAACCCGCTCCTGCCGGGAAACAACTATTTGCGTCGTTCTGAGTGACAAATACGGCTTATGCGCATCTGCCGCATGATTCTCGCAAATAGTCAAATCGTACAGAATTTCACCTGCCTCACATTTCTCAGCCAGAGTGGAAAGCCAGAGGGCGGCAGCACCGGTACGTCCTTCATAATCCACATCTCCAGATTTGGAGGTATAAAGTTCCTTAGTTATAAAGTTATAGAGCGTATAGAAATAGCTTTGCTCTAACGACGAAAGCGAACAAATGCGTTGTGCTACAGCATCGATAGAAGGATAAAGGAAACGTTTCCACAAGGTATTGTCCAAACCGCGCTCGTTCAAGGTGTCCGGACGAATGTCTTTCAGGCGCTCTGCCGTATACTGCGGGCTATTCCGTAACTGGATGCCATATTCATTGGCTACAATCCGGTTACGCACATCCATCACGCGGCGCACCATTGCCCACGAAGGACGCGCCGGATAGAGCAACGGATAACGGGTATAGAGCAGATAAGCCTTTACACGCCGATGGTCCATTCCCATAGAATACTCCAACACAGCCTGATAGAGCAACATCTGCACCTTATTATTTTCTTTAGGCTCCACCTTGCCCCGAATGGAATACTCGTCCGCCTTGCCTGACTTCATTTCAATGAACGACGTCATATCCCGCTGCATGTAGTCCAGACGCCCTTGCAAGCCCAATGCTTCACAAATGTAAGAAGGTTCCAGCACGGCATCAGTCCTATCGAGCTCATAGCCGGATGCACGGAATGTTTCTGTCACTGTCTGACAGATATTGTCGAAATGGCGCTTGCAATCAGAAAAGAATTCAGCTTCTTTCTCCCGGTCGCGCAGGTCGCCACATGCTGCCAGTTCGATAGGGTAAGAACGGAAGGCCTTCTTCATGCATGCCAGATAATCGGGTACCTCCTTGGCATGAATCCATTCGTCCAGAAAAAGGTTGGCAATATTACCCAACAGTAACGGACGGGTATTGTCCGGCGACTGGAGCCGTGCCAGGATATAGTTAGCCGGATGATGCCCATAATCCTTGAAACATTCGGCAAGCGAACTGATGTCTATCAAGTAATCGGGCTCAAGTATAATAAAGGAAGGAGTGAGTATGCCGGCTTCGTCCACCGCAACATCCAGCAGATTGATCTGGGCATGCCGCCACAGAATCCGGCAGGTTTCTGCAAACTCTTCATTAATTTGAGGTACATTGTAACGGACACGCAACGGCTCATCGGCCACAGTATCTACAGGTAATACATACAAACAGGTATCATCGGCATACTGAAAACAGACACGCATGCGCTTTATCCGCTCTTTGGCGGGCGGCGCCACTATATAGGTGGCATCCGCACGGGGTAACAGGCGATAGAGATCCGCAGGTATCTCCTCCCCCGTCAAGCGCTTTACAAAGAATGCCAGCGTTTTGGCATCACGCAGCAATTGTTCACGTTGCGGCTCTGCCTGGCGGTTCAAGATAGCATTGGAAGTCAGCCGGAAAGTATGCAGACGATTTTGCTCCACGGTGGAAAGCCCAGCCTTCGAAGCCACGAAACTGATACGTGCAGAAAGGTCTGTCATCTGCAAACTGCTGTCAGGCATCTGTGTACGGCACAAACGCTCCAACAACTCGCGCAATTGCCGATAGGCCACGTCCAAGGAGATTTCCTCACCGCGACAAGCTTCCAGCAATATACTAAAATATTCCTTTACTTCACAATCCATCATTCGTCTGTCTCCACTTCTTCCACTTCATCAGTCTTTTTATCCTTTATCATCAGGATACTCAACTCATAGAGCAGATAAAGCGGCACCGCCACTACTGTCAAGGTAAACGGGTCACCGGTCGGAGTAATGATGGCCGAGGCAATAACAATAATGACAACAGCATGACGGCGGTATTTCCGCAAGAAACTCTTGTGTACCAGTCCCAGCAAGGAAAGCAACCATGTCACCAGCGGCAGTTCGAACGCCAGTCCCATGCAAAGCACCAACATCATGAAATTATCGATGTACGAGTTCAGGGAAATTTGATTCTCGATGGCCGCACTCAACTGATAGGTGGACAGGAAACGCAAAGTCAGCGGATAGACCATAAAATACCCCAGCAACACACCCATGAAGAACATCACCGTACCTATACCCAGCGCTTTCCTCACCCCTTTGCGCTCGTTTGGATAGAGGGCTGGACTCACAAAACGCCAAATCTCATAGAAAATATAAGGAGCAGCCGTTACCACCGACATCCAGAAAGCGGTAGACATGTGGACAAAGAACGGTGCGGCAAGATTGATATTGACAAGCTTCACATGAAACTCCTGAGTAAAAAAATCATCCTGCAAATCCAGTTTCTGCCCAATCCAACGCAGCAAGTCATAGAAAATGAAATCATTATGGCAAGGAGCCAGTATCACATTGTCAAACAGATAAGGCATGGCAATAAAATAACCGATAGCCAATACAAACCACACACCAAGTACACGGAACAACACTCGGCGCAATTCGTCCAAATGGTCCCAAAAGGTTAGTTCTTTTTCTGCCATAAAACTAATATATTTACGATTTGCGATTTATGATTTACGACTTAGGCGCGCAAGATGAAAGGCAACAAGTCTGTACATACTCCTGAAGTTTACAGAGTATCAAATCGCAAATTGTAAATCGTAAATCTTTTTATTTCTTCTCAGCCGGTTTATCCAGATCTTCCTGAGCCTTGCTTATTTCTTCTTTGGCTTCGTTCACACCATCTTTAAAGCTCTTCACTCCCTTGCCTAAACCACGCATCAGTTCAGGAATCTTCTTACCACCAAATAACAGCAAGATAACCAATGCAATGATTATCCATTCGGAACCGCTGGGCAGAAAGCCTAATAAAAGTAAGTTTGTCATAGTTATATCGGATTAATTATAATGCAAAGATAGGAAAATTAAGGATTAGGGGTGAAGGATTAAGGATTAATTTTATCACAATCCTTCACCCCTAATTCTCAATCCTTCCCTATCATCCTCTATTTCAGTCTTGATAATAAACACGTTTCACCCGAGTAGAGATACTTGTCAGCACCTCATAGGGAATCGTATCGAGTGCATCGGAAAGAACGGTTATAGGCAGATGGTCACCAAAAATTTCCACACTGTCCCCCTCCTTGCAATCAATGTCCGTCACGTCAATCATACAGACATCCATACAGATATTGCCTACATAGGCTGCCCGTTGGCCGTTTACAAGACAATAGGCATGCCCGTTTCCAATATGGCGGTTCAGGCCGTCGGCGTAACCGATGGGAAGAGCCGCTATACGCGACGGACGGGTGAGATGCCCTTTCCGGCTATAGCCCACCGTATCCTCTTCAGGAACATCACGTATCTGAAGGATGGTAGTCTTCAATGTGCTTACATTATTCATAATAGAATTGTCTATGGGATTGACACCATAAAGACCGATACCCAGACGCACCATGTCGAATTGCGCTCCCGGGAAACGTTCGATACCTGCAGAATTACAGATATGGCGAAGTATCTTATGCGAAAAAGCTCCTTGCAATTCCATGGACGCTTTTTCGAACATTTCTATCTGCCGACGTGTAAAACTGTCGAATTGCTGCGAATCGCTCCCTACCAAATGCGAGAAGACGGAACGGACAATCACGGCATTCTGTCCCTTCAGCCGTTCTATCAGCCGGGGCATATCCTCCGGAGCAAATCCCAGACGGTGCATACCGGTATCCAGCTTTACATGGATGGGGAAGTTTGTGATACCTTCCTTTTCCGCTTCTTTAATCAGAGCGTCCAGCAGATGGAAGCTATATACTTCGGGTTCCAACTTATAATCGAACATAGTCTTGAAAGCAGTCATCTCAGGATTCATAATGATGATGCTCGCAGTGATACCCGCTTTGCGGAGTTCGGAGCCTTCGTCGGCAACCGCCACGGCAAGATAATCGACATGATGTTCCTGCAAAGTCTTGGCTATCTCATAAGAACCCGCACCGTAAGCGGAGGCTTTCACCATGCAGACCAACTTTGTTTCCGGCTTCAGTTTGCCACGATAATAGTTCAGATTGGCAATCATCGCTCCAAGATTAACCTCCAGAATGGTTTCGTGCACCTTCTTCTCCAATACTTCCGTCAAGGAGTCAAAACCAAACTTACGCGCCCCCTTAATCAGGATAATCTCGTTTTCAAGGCAAAATTCCCCACGCTGGATGGCGTGTATCAAGGCTGCCGTATCCGGATAAAAGGTTTTCTCTATATTAAAGCGTGCAGCGCAGGAAGATATTTCATTTCCTACACCTATGATGTGTTCAATGCCACGGCTACTTACCAGCTGTGCCACTTGCCGGTAAAGTGCTGGTGTATTCTGACCGGTCTCCAATATATCCGAAAGAATCAAAGTCCGCCTCAATCCCTTACTTTGCGAACGGCGGTAAAGAAAATCGAGTGCAATATCCAATGAGCCAAGGTCAGAATTATAACTGTCGTTAATCAGCAGGCAGTTGTTTTTTCCCTCTTTGACTTCCAGACGCATGGCAATGGGTTCCAATCTTTCCATACGCTCCGTAATCCGTTCGGCAGGAAGCATCAGATAGAGACATGCGGCCAAACAGTTCAGAGAATTCTCAATGGAAGCATCATCTATGAACGGTAGAGTAAACGCATTGTCCATATCCAGATAGCGGTAGGAAATGACAGTACAGTTATCCTGTTTCTCGACTTTACTTATATATAAAGGACGTTCCATATCTTTCCGGCTCCACGCAATCTCACGTGCAGAAAGCATGGACTTCGCCACACAGTTGCTGACGAACTCATCGTCACCATTATAAATCACGACATCACAATTCTTGAAAAGCGTCAGCTTCTCCATGCATTTCTCCTGCAACGAGAAGAAATTTTCCTGATGAGCCCCTCCTATATTGGTCAGGATGCCTATGGTAGGCTTGATGATGTTCTGCAAAGCTCGCATTTCCCCCGGCTCGGAAATACCGGCTTCAAAAATAGCAAGTTCGGACTGTTCGTTCATCTGCCACACGGACAAAGGCACTCCAATCTGGGAGTTATAACTGCGGGGAGAACGGATAATGGCGCGTTCCGGACAGAGCAACTGGTGCAGCCATTCCTTCACAACAGTCTTGCCGTTGCTTCCCGTAATACCGATGACCGGTATCTGGAACTGATTCCGATGCTGTTCCGCCAGTTTTTGCAGGGCTTTCAGCGGATTGGAAACAATAAGGTAGTTGACAGTGGAAGATTGAAAATGGATAGCGGGTTGCTGCGCATCATTATCAATTTTCAATTCTCCATGCTCAATTAATCTAAAGCTTTCTTCGCTAAGCACAAAATTACGTACTCCACGGGCATATAAATCTGCGATATAGCGCGCACCATCATTCCTCTTGGTGGTCAAGGCAAAGAATAATGTTTCCTCAGGAAAATTCAGGGAACGGCTGTCTGTGAGCAGCCAGTCTATCGTAGCCGGCGCGTTTCCCACACGCCGTGCGCCAATACTTTCGGTTATGCTTTCAATCGAATACGACATATTTCTCTCTCTTTTTGGAAATCTAAGTACGGGTATTTTCCGTTAAGTTGGTCTATTTTTAACACAATTTGTCCTAAAAAACGCTTATACTCTTCTGAAGCGGGATAAAATGGTTTATGCGACAACATCTTACGGATATTTTCACTTTCTTCCATAATCCGTAACGCATCGGCAGAGATGCAGGAATGCACGAATCGCTCCCAGACATAATCGACAGCAAGCTTAGAAGGATGCGCCATATCGTCGGCATAAAAGCGATAGTCACGCAATTCGTCGAGCAGAAGCTCATAAGCCGGAAAGTAAAAGGCATGTTCCGGAAAAAGTGTCTGAAGTTGCTCGACAGCCAACAGCAAAGTTGCTTTACTTAGGTTATTGGCATGCAATCCATCGCGGACATGACGGATGGGACTAACGGTAAACAATACTTTCAGCTTAGGGTTTCGCAACAGTACATCCGACAACAAGTTCCTATAATCAAACACAATTTCATCCACAGAAAGCTTACGACGTGTAAACTTTGCCTCCGGTTGTTTGTGGCAGTTGGATACCACACGTCCACTCTCTTTGGACTCATAAACCCACGCCGTACCAAAAGTAAGCAGAAGGTAGTCCAATTGAGAGAAGGCAGCATGTGCCTCCCGTAGTCGGGTGTTGATGTTTTCCAACACTTTTTCCTTATCAGAAGAAGAAAATTCACCATGGTGCATAGGACTATGCCAAAGTTCACGAAAAAGAAAAAGTTCCTCTGTTCCATAACTCTTCCCGGCTTCTATCTCCCGCAATGCGACAGAGATGGAAAGTGGATTATAAATCACCCCGTACGGGTTAACATTACAACGGAATTTAATGTTCAGCAGCCTTTCCCCCATTTCGGCAGCAAAACAAGAACCGAGCAGCATCAAGTGGTCGGCATGCTTCATCCGGAACAATCCGGCAGGCAGTTCAACTGGGGTACGTAAGTTCATATGTCTTCACTACATTTTATGAGTCGTCATTTCAAGGCAACAAAGATAATGAAAGAAAGCTATGAAATAATTACAAAACGTAATCATTTTATGCCTGCAAACAGCCAAAACAAGAAAAGTACTCAGCCGATGAGCCACAATTACTACAGTACAGCCATGATAGAAGTTACGAAGCTCTTCCACAATGGCCCGTTCATTGTTCGCATCCAAAGAATTTGTAGCCTCATCAAAAAAAATAAATGCAGGATTCTTGAGCCTGTCTTGAATTTTGTTCAGCGTTCTTTTGAGAGTTCTTTTTGAGGAAAATTCAAACAGGCTCTAAAGTTCTGAAGTATTTGTTGAATACTTACTTTGGAACGCATATCCGCAAGCTTGATTTCACTTTTTTATTGCATGTACCCACAGCTTCCTTAAATGAAAAAGCCGTGTATTTACTTCATCTTTTGACAACAGCCAGACAAACTTTTGCCAATAAGTTGGCAAAAGTTTGACCGCATGTTGGCAAGACATTGCCAACATATCGGCAATAATCTGCCAGCTTATCGGAAGCATGCGGCAAAACACGCACCTATAATTCAGCATATTGGACACTTATTCTGCCCGCTCACAGCTTTTTCATTTGCAGGAGTTATCACTTCTCTCCGTCAGGAGTTAAAGAAGTCAGAGCCGATACTCTTGCGTATGTATTCACAGAAGTATCGGCTTTGGATACTGAACCCGAAGGGCAATCCCCCCTCTTAAACTCCTCCAATAAATGAAAAAGCCATGGAAGATGCGCGATTTTTTCTTGAAAAGCAAATAGCATCCGTTTTCTTTTGCTATTTTTGCATCTTGTAATCTTCAGATTAGAAATGAGAACAGAACCAACAACATATAACTTGCTTAACACCATTACATTTCCCGAGGATTTACGACAACTCAGCGTAGAAGAGCTTCCTGAAGTCTGTAAAGAATTGAGGCAAGACATTATAAAAGAGGTTTCGTGTAACCCCGGACATTTCGCAGCCAGCCTGGGCACGGTAGAGCTGACAGTTGCCTTGCACTACGTGTTCAATACTCCTTACGACCGTATAGTCTGGGATGTGGGCCATCAGGCGTATGGGCATAAGATACTGACCGGACGCCGCGAAGCATTCTCCACCAACCGTAAATTCAAGGGAGTCCGTCCTTTTCCTTCACCGGAGGAAAGCGATTATGACACATTCGCCTGCGGACATGCGTCAAATTCCATTTCGGCGGCTCTCGGCATGGCGGTAGCCGCAACCAAGAAGGGAGAAAAAGACCGGCGCGTAGTTGCCGTCATCGGTGACGGAAGCATGAGCGGCGGTCTAGCTTTCGAGGGACTGAACAACGCTTCGTCCACCCCCAACAACCTTCTCATCATTCTCAACGACAACGATATGTCGATAGACAGAAGTGTAGGTGGCATGAAGCAGTACCTTTTCAACCTGACTACCAGCAACCGCTACAACCAGTTGCGCTTCAAGACATCCAGGCTGCTGTTCAAAATGGGACTCCTGAACGAAGACCGCCGCAAAGCACTAATCCGCTTTGCCAACAGCCTGAAATCAATGGCCGCCCGGCAACAGAATATCTTTGAAGGGATGAACATCCGCTACTTCGGCCCCATCAACGGACACGATGTGAAAAACATAGCCCGTGTCCTGCGGGACATCAAAGATATGCAGGGACCGAAAATACTGCATCTGCACACCGTGAAGGGAAAAGGCTTCGAACCTGCCGAGAAGAATCCGGACATCTGGCACGCACCGGGCAAGTTCAATCCGGAAACCGGAGAACGCCTCAAGACAGATACCAGCAACTTGCCTCCGCTTTTTCAGGACGTGTTCGGGGAAACACTGGTAGAACTGGCAAAGGAAAATCCGAAAATCGTCGGAGTAACCCCCGCCATGCCCACCGGCTGCTCCATGAACAAGCTGATGGACGCCATGCCCGACCGTGCCTTCGATGTGGGTATCGCCGAAGGGCATGCCGCCACTTTCTCGGGCGGTATGGCCAAAGAGGGAATGCAGCCTTTCTGCAATATCTACTCTTCCTTCATGCAGCGGGCATACGACAATGTCATCCATGACATCGCCCTGCTCCGCCTCCCCGTCGTGCTTTGTCTGGACCGCGCCGGACTGGTGGGAGAAGACGGACCGACACACCACGGAGTTTTCGACTTGGCCTATTTCCGTCCGATTCCCAACCTGATCATATCTTCACCGATGGACGAACATGAATTGCGCCGCCTGATGTACACCGCACAGTTGCCGGACAAAGGTCCGTTCATCATCCGCTATCCCCGCGGACGCGGCGCATTGCTGGACTGGAAATGTCCGCTGGAAGAAGTACCCGTAGGCAAAGGGCGTAAACTGAAAGAAGGCAAAGACCTGGCAGTCATCACCCTCGGCCCCATAGGAAATGTAGCCGCTCGTGCCATAGAGCGTGCGGAAAAGGACAAAGGACTCTCCATAGCCCACTACGACCTGCGTTTTCTCAAGCCGCTCGACGAATCCCTGCTGCACGAGGTAGGACTCAACTTCCAGCATGTCGTCACCATAGAAGACGGCGTCAAAAAAGGAGGAATGGGCAGTGCCGTACTGGAGTTCATGGCAGACAATGACTATATTCCCCATATCAGACGTATCGGTGTACCCGATGCCTTTATAGAACACGGTACTATACAAGAGTTGCATCATCTTTGCGAGATGGACGAAGAGGGAATCTATAATATATTAATTAAGGACGATGATTGACGAATGAAAAAGTCCGGCTGCACCCATACAGCCGTCCGTAAGGAAACTCTTCATTCTTCATTCTTTATTCTCTAGAGCATTGTGAAAATAATTATTGCAGGTGCCGGCGCAGTAGGCACACACTTGGCTAAATTGCTGTCCCGCGAGAAGCAGGATATCATTCTGATGGACGATAACGAAGAAAGGCTGACTTCCCTAAGTTCCAACTTCGACCTGATGACCGTCGTGGCATCTCCCACCTCTATCAAAGGTCTGAAAGAAGTGGGAGCGGGAGAAGCCGACCTCTTCATAGCCGTCACCCCCGACGAAAGCCGCAACATGACCGCCTGCATGCTGGCCACCAACCTGGGAGCGGAAAAGACTGTGGCACGCATTGACAATTATGAATACCTATTGCCCAAACACAAGGAATTCTTCAAGAAATTAGGCGTGGATTCACTTATTTATCCAGAAATGCTTGCTGCTAAAGAGATTGTATCAGCCGTACGCATGAGCTGGGTGCGGCAATGGTGGGAATTCTGCGGAGGTGCCTTGGTACTGATAGGCACCAAGATGCGCGAGAAAGCCGAAATACTGAACATTCCCCTCCACGAACTGGGAGGACCGGAGATGCCCTACCACATAGTGGCCATCAAGCGGGGCAGCGAAACAAAAATTCCGCGAGGTGACGACACCATCCGCCTGCACGACATCGTCTACTTCACCACCACCCGCAAATACATCCCCTACATACGCAAGATAGCCGGTAAAGAAGAATATGCCGACATACGCAACGTTATGATCATGGGCGGCAGCCGCATCGCCGTGCGTACCGCCCAATACGTACCCGACTACATGCAGTTGAAAATCATTGAAAACGACTTATCCCGTTGCAATCGCCTGACCGAACTGCTGGACGACAGTACCATGATTATCAACGGTGACGGACGCGACATGGATCTCCTTGTAGAGGAAGGGCTAAAGAACACGGAAGCTTTCGTGGCTCTGACCGACAACTCGGAAACCAATATCCTGGCCTGCCTCGCCGCCAAACGCATGGGAGTTGCCAAGACCGTGGCCGAAGTAGAGAACATCGACTACATCGGCATGGCCGAGAGCCTGGATATAGGAACCGTCATCAACAAGAAGATGATTGCCGCCAGCCACATCTACCAAATGATGCTGGACGCCGACGTGAGCAACGTGAAGAGCCTGACCTTTGCCAATGCCGATGTAGCGGAATTCACCGTAAAGGAAGGCTCGAAAATCACCCGGCATGCCGTGAAAGACCTGGGCCTGCCCAAAGGAACCACCATCGGCGGCCTCGTCCGCAACGGCGAGGGAGTGGTAGTGACAGGAAACACTGTGATACAACCCGGTGACCACGTAGTGGTATTCTGCCTCAGCATGATGATTAAGAAAATCGAGAAATTCTTCAACTGAGAGACCCGATTGAAACCCGGCAGATGAAAGCAAACCGAAAATCCGACCGGACTCCGCAAAACCTCAACAAAAACAAGAAGAAGTGATACACAAGAAGATGATATACACGGTGCTGGGCTATCTGTTGCTGATAGAGACAGCCATGATGACGGTGTGCGCGGGCATCGCGCTGTTCTACAACGAGAATGACCTGCATGCCTTTCTCTACGCAATGGGACTCACAGCAGGCTGCGGTATCCTGCTGCTGACCTTGGGCAAAGGCTACGAGCGACAACTGACCCGACGCGACGGCTACCTCATCGTCTCGCTGGCATGGGTGGTGTTCTCTCTTTTCGGAATGCTACCCTTCTACCTGAGCGGCTACATACCCAACCTTTCCAACGCTTTCTTTGAAACCATGTCGGGGGTGAGCAGTACCGGCGCCACCATCTTGGACAACATTGAAGCACTGCCCCACGGACTTCTCTTCTGGCGCAGTATGACACAATGGATAGGCGGACTGGGCATCATCCTCTTCACCATTGCCGTATTGCCCATCTTCGGCATCAACGGCGTGCAGGTATTTGCCGCCGAAGCGAGCGGTCCCACGCACGACAAAGTGCATCCCCGCATCGGCATTACCGCCCGGTGGATATGGCTGCTCTACACAGGACTGACTGCAACAGCCACCTTGTTCCTCTCCCTCGGTGGCATGAACTGGTTCGACAGCATCTGCCACGCCTTTGCCGCCACGGGAACCGGAGGATTCTCCACCCACACCGCAAGCATCGCCTACTACAATTCACCCTATATAGAATATGTGTTGTCGGCCTTCATGTTCGTCTCAGGCATCAACTTCACGTTGCTACTGCTGTTCGTCACCGGACGATTCAAGAAGACAATCGGTGACACCGAGTTGCGCTTCTATTGCTACTGTATCGTTGGTTTCACGTTGGGAATCACCGCTATTCTCTACCTGAAGACCCCGATGGAGCTGGAAACGGCTTTCCGCACCTCGCTCTTCCAAGTGATTTCCATACAGACTTCCACAGGATTCGCCACCAGCGACTACATGACGTGGCCCGCATTGGCTTGGGGAGTCATGCCAATGCTGATGCTGGTAGGTGCCTGTGCAGGCAGCACCTCGGGAGGTATAAAGTGCATCCGCATCGTATTGCTGCAACGCGTCACCAGAAACGAGTTCAAGCGCCTGCTCCACCCCAATGCGGTGTTACCGATACGACTGAACAAGCACGTCATTCCCCCTACACTGCAATCTACCGTACTGGCTTTCACCTTTTTGTTCATACTGATTATGTTTGTCTCCATACTGATACTGCTGGCACTGGGCATCCCGTTCACCGAAACTGTCGGGGTAGTGATATCGAGCATCGGCAATACCGGACCCGGATTAGGTGCTTTCGGCCCCGCTTTCTCGTGGAATGCGTTGCCCGATACGGCCAAATGGTTGTCTTCACTGCTCATGCTGCTGGGACGTCTGGAGCTGTTTACCGTGATGCTACTGTTCACGCCAGATTTCTGGAAGAAAAACTGACAGAATATAAAAAAATCATTATTTACGGCCTTCACCTCATCCCCCTTCTCAAACATCCATAGACAGGGGGATATTAAATAAAGGAGAAAAAAGGGGGCTTTTCCCGATTATATTATTTTTCTCAACAGCCTCAAAGATATTCCTTATCATTGGCAACGTGCATACTCCAGACAGGGGAGCGTTATGTCTGTGAAAAAAAGTGTAAAATATGTTTCAAAACATATCGAGATGGCAGAAAGAATAAGAGTTGTTGTACTTTTGTGCTCTTTAAAAGAATGTATTAGGGTATGAAGCAATATTTGAAATATAGCATTATCCTTGTGTTTGCCATTTTATCGCACCATTGCGTTACAAGAACAATCGACCACGGGGAAATATCGGAATCTCATCCGACCCAATATTGCTTCCAGACTCAAACGCCGTCTTCACAGCAAACCATACTGAACATGTGCGCCATGTTCTCCATGACTTCCCTCTGCATAGAACACGCCAACAGCCAACAGACTCCATCGGACAAGCATTCGTCCGGACGTATCTGCTCCGGTAACGGACAAAGCCACATTCTCCCCAGGCAATGCATGCTTTTGTCACATCTGCCCCACCAGGATATTCCCCATCCACTCACCTACTATGTGTTCGGACTGCGGAAAATCATCATCTGACTTCCCTCCGGCCGGAAGCTTTGTGCCTCTCTCCCTGTTTCTCTTATTCCAGAGATTCTCCCACTCCACACAACGGTGAGGAGAAAAATTTTAATATTCATATTTTAAAAAGATACTTATGAACTTTATTTTGTTAGTGGCCGTCCTCCTGACGGCAGTCACTTTCGTGGGTATCGTTATCGCCATCTCTCATGCGATAGCACCCCGTTCGTACAATTCACAGAAGATGGAACCGTACGAATGCGGTATCCCTACCCGCGGCAAATCGTGGATGCAATTCCGGGTGGGCTACTACCTGTTTGCCATCTTGTTCCTAATGTTCGAAGTGGAGACGGTATTTCTGTTCCCCTGGGCAGTCATCACCCGTGAGCTTGGTGTGGCAGGACTTTTCAGCATTTTATTTTTCCTGATTATATTGGTTCTGGGCCTTGCTTATGCCTGGAGGAAAGGAGCTTTGGAATGGAAGTAACAAAGAAACCGAAAATCAAATCTATCCCTTATGAAGAGTTTACAGACAACGAAACGTTGGAGAAACTGGTTCGGGAACTTAATGCCGGAGGCGCCAATGTCGCCCTTGGCGTACTGGACGATTTCGTCAACTGGGGACGCAGCAACTCGCTGTGGCCTCTTACATTTGCAACCAGCTGTTGCGGTATCGAATTCATGGCTCTCGGTGCAGCCCGCTACGACATGGCTCGCTTCGGGTTCGAGGTAGCCCGCGCCAGCCCGCGCCAGGCAGACATGATTATGGTTTGCGGAACAATAACCAATAAGATGGCTCCCGTTCTGAAACGTCTTTACGACCAGATGGCCGACCCCAAATATGTAATAGCCGTAGGCGGCTGTGCCGTCAGTGGAGGCCCGTTCAAGAAATCCTATCATGTGGTGAACGGTGTGGACAAGATTCTGCCTGTAGATGTCTACATTCCCGGTTGCCCTCCCCGTCCGGAGGCATTCTACTATGGCATGATGCAATTGCAACGTAAAGTGAAAATCGAGAAATACTTCGGCGGAGTAAACAGAAAAGAAGAAAAGCCGGAAGAGGAAATACTAATGTGATAGAGTAGTAATGTGACAACATTATCACCTTACAACGTTACCACCTTTTTTTATAATTATGGAAATAAAATACATAGAACCCTCAGCCCTGCACGACGAAATGCTGCGTCTGCGAAAAGAGGAACAGATGGACTTTCTGGAATGCCTCAGCGGTATGGACTGGGGAATGCCCGATGAAAAAGATGCACCGGACACTCCCCGTGGACTTGGCGTGGTCTACCTGCTGGAGTCTACTGTTACCGGCAAACGGGTAGCAATACGCACCGCCACTCTGAACCGGGAATGCCCCGAACTTCCTTCCGTCAGCGACATTTGGAAAGCTGCGGATTTTAATGAACGCGAAGTTTACGATTTCTACGGCATCGTCTTCATCGGCCATCCGGATATGCGCCGCCTCTATCTGCGCAATGACTGGGTAGGCTATCCCATGCGCAAAGACAACGATCCGGAGAAGGACAACCCGTTGCGCATGGACAACGAAGAAACTATTGATACCACCACGGAGTTGAAACTGAACCCGGACGGTAGCGTTAAAAATAAAGAGCTACAACTATTCGGTGATGAAGAATATGTTGTGAACATCGGTCCCCAACACCCTGCCACACACGGTGTCATGCGTTTCCGCGTGTCATTGGAAGGTGAAAACATCAGCAAGATTGATGCCAACTGCGGCTACATCCATCGGGGTATCGAGAAGATGTGCGAAAGTCTGACTTATCCGCAAACCTTGGCCTTGACCGACCGTCTGGACTATCTGGGCGCACATCAGAACCGCCATGCCTTGTGCATGTGCATCGAAAAGGCAATGGGCGTGGAAGTAAGCGAGCGCGTACAGTACATACGTACCATCATGGACGAATTGCAACGAATAGACTCCCACTTGCTGTTCTATTCCTGCCTTGCCATGGACCTGGGGGCATTGACCGCCTTCTTCTACGGTTTCCGCGACCGCGAAAAGATACTCGACATCTTTGAGGAGACTTGCGGCGGACGCCTCATCATGAACTATAACACCATCGGGGGTGTGCAGGAGGACATCGCTCCCGGCTTCGTGAAGAAGGTGAAAGAATTCATCCCCTACCTTCGCGGTATCTTGCACGAATATCACGATGTATTCACCGGAAACATCATTGCCCGGCAACGTCTGAAAGGCGTAGGCATACTCTCACGGGAAGACGCCATTGCCTTCGGAGCCACCGGAGGTACGGGGCGTGCCAGCGGATGGGCGTGCGACGTGCGCAAGCGGATGCCGTATGCCGTATATGACAAGGTGGACTTCAAAGAAATCGTCCGCACCGAAGGCGATTCATGGGCACGCTACCTTATCCGTATGGATGAGATTCTGGAAAGCCTGAAGATTATCGAGCAACTGATAGACAACATCCCGGAAGGAGCCTATCAGGAAAAGATGAAACCGATTATCCGAGTACCGGAAGGCACTTATTATGCAGCCGTGGAAGGCAGCCGCGGTGAGTTCGGCGTCTTCCTCGAAAGCCACGGCGACAAGATGCCTTACCGCCTGCATTTCCGCAGTACGGGCTTGCCATTGGTATCGACCGTAAACACCATTTGCCGCGGAGCTAAAATCGCCGACCTTATTGCCATTGGCGGAACATTGGATTATGTAGTACCAGATATTGATAGATAGTATGTTTGACTTTAGTATAGTAACCAACTGGATACACCAGTTGCTGACTTCCCTGATGCCGGAAGGTCTGGCGATATTCCTCGAGTGCGTGGTGATTGGCGTATGCATCATCTTGATGTATGCCGTGCTTGCCATCATCCTGATTTACATGGAGCGTAAGATATGCGCCTTTTTCCAATGCCGCCTCGGTCCGATGCGCGTAGGGAAATGGGGATTGCTCCAGGTGCCTTGCGATGTCATCAAGATGTTGACAAAGGAAATCATTGACCTGAAATTCTCTGACCGGTTCCTCTACAACCTGGCACCGTTCATGGTAATCATCGCTTCTTTCCTGACATTTGCCTGCTTGCCCGTCAACAAGGGATTGGAGGTATTGGACTTCAATGTAGGAGCCTTCTTCCTGCTGGCTACGTCGAGCATCGGCGTAGTGGGTATCCTGCTGGCAGGCTGGAGTTCCAACAACAAATTCTCGTTAATCGGCTCCATGCGAAGCGGTGCGCAGATTGTCAGTTACGAATTGTCCTGCGGATTGAGCATACTGACAATGGTGGTATTGATGGGAACCATGCAGTTCTCCGAAATCGTAGAAGGACAGGCTGACAGCTGGTTCATCTTCAAAGGACATATCCCTGCATTGATAGCCTTCATCATCTACCTCATTGCCGGAAATGCGGAAACCAACCGTGGTCCCTTCGACCTGCCCGAAGCCGAGAGTGAATTGACAGCCGGATACCACACGGAGTACAGTGGTATGGGCTTCGGCTTCTTCTATCTGGCAGAGTATTTAAATCTGTTTATCGTAGCTTCCGTGGCCGCCACCATCTTTTTAGGAGGCTGGATGCCGCTCCACATCGCAGGCCTGGACGGCTTCAACGCAATGATGGATTACATCCCTGGATTCATATGGTTCTTCGGAAAGGCCTTCTTTGTCGTCTTTCTGCTGATGTGGATAAAGTGGACCTTCCCCCGCCTGCGTATCGACCAGATTCTGAATCTGGAGTGGAAGTACCTGGTACCCATCTCCATGGTGAACTTGATTTTGATGGTATTAATTGTAGTATTCAAGTTGCATTTCTAACCGGTGTAGCACCGGAGCAAGATTTCCTTACGGACAATTTCAATAAAGATAAAAATAATGAAAGACAATCACTCTTATATCGGCAGACTCATACATGGCATCACCTCTCTGCTGACAGGCATGAAAACCACCATGATCGTATTCTGCCGTAAAAAGACCACCGAACAATATCCGGAAAACCGCGCGACATTGAAACTCTCCGACCGTTTCCGTGGCACGCTGACCATGCGCCATAATGACGAAAATGAGCATCGGTGCGTGGCTTGCGGCTTGTGCCAGATGGCTTGCCCCAACGATACCATCAAGGTGACCGGAGAGATGGTTGAAACGGAAGACGGCAAGAAAAAGAAGATACTGGCAAAGTACGAGTATGACCTCGGTTCGTGCATGTTCTGCCAACTCTGTGTAAATGCCTGCCCTCACGATGCCATCACGTTCGACCAGAACTTTGAGCATGCAGTGTTCGACCGCACGAAACTGGTCATCACACTGAACCGTCCGGGCAGCCACGTAGAAGAAAAAAAGAAAACAACCGCTCCCAAAGAAGAGACAACAAAGTAATTCGTAAATAGTAATTTGTAATTAAACAACATGGAAATAACTCTTGAAACAGTAGTATTCTACTTCCTTGCGGCTTTTATCACCGTATTTTCCATTTTGACGGTAACGACTCACCGCATGGTGCGCTCAGCCACCTACCTGCTGTTCGTGCTTTTCGGTACGGCAGGCATCTACTTCCTGCTGGGTTACACCTTCCTCGGCTCCGTGCAGATTATGGTCTATGCAGGCGGTATCGTGGTACTTTACGTCTTCTCCATACTACTTACCAGTGGCGAAGGCGATATCATTGAAAAGTTAAAGCGCAGCAGATTCCTTGCCGGACTGGGTGCCACCGTGGGCGGTGCCATTATCGTAGTATTCATCACTTTAAAGCATAAATTCATTGCCACCACCGACGTGGAACCTTTGGAGGTGAACATCAAAACCATCGGCCACCACATGCTGAGCGGTGACAAATATGGTTATCTGCTTCCCTTCGAAGCTGTCAGCATACTATTGTTGGCATGTATCGTAGGCGGATTATTAATAGCACGTAAAAGATAGGAATTATGATACACATGGAATATTATCTGATAGTTTCGGCTATCATGTTCTTCGCAGGCATCTACGGATTCTTCACCCGCCGCAACACACTGGCGATACTTATCAGCATCGAGCTGATACTGAATGCCACGGACATCAATTTCGCGGTGTTCAACCGTTTCTTGTTTCCCGGAGGCCTGGAAGGATATTTCTTCTCTTTATTCTCCATCGCCATCTCGGCCGCCGAAACGGCTGTGGCCATTGCCATCATGATCAACATCTACCGTAACATCCGCAGCATCCAGGTGAACAAACTGGATAAGATGAAATGGTAAGAGCAAAAGCCGTCAAGCAATGTTTCTTGAATAGTAATAATTGATAAACATAGTATATATGGAATATACAATATTAATCCTTCTACTCCCTTTCCTCTCTTTCCTCGCTCTGGGGCTTGGAGGTAAATGGATGTCACACCGCACTGCCGGACTTATCGGAACTGCGGCATTGGGGGTGGTCGCAGTACTTTCCTATCTCACCGCAGGAATGTACTTCAGCGCTCCCCGCCTTGCCGACGGTACGTACGAGACACTGACGCCCTATAACTTCAAATGGCTGCCCTTCACAGAAAGCCTCAGCATCGACATGGGCATTCTGCTCGACCCGATTTCGGTCATGATGCTCGTGGTCATCAGCACCGTTTCGCTGCTGGTACACATATACTCTTTCGGCTACATGAAGGGCGAACGCGGTTTCCAGCGCTACTACGCCTTCCTATCACTCTTCACCATGTCCATGCTCGGACTGGTAGTTGCAACGAACATCTTCCAGATGTATCTTTTCTGGGAGTTGGTGGGCGTATCCTCCTATCTGCTGATCGGCTTCTACTATACGAAGCCCGCCGCCATTGCCGCTTCGAAGAAAGCGTTTATTGTTACCCGTTTTGCCGACCTGGGGTTCCTTATAGGCATCCTTGTCTATGGATATTATGCCGGTACATATACCTTCAGCCCCAGTGAGATGGCACTGGCAAAGGGGGGGGCGGCAATGATTCCGCTTGCCTTGGGACTGATGTTCATCGGTGGTGCCGGAAAGAGTGCCATGTTCCCGCTGCACATTTGGTTGCCCGATGCCATGGAAGGCCCTACGCCGGTCAGTGCACTGATTCACGCCGCTACAATGGTAGTTGCAGGCGTCTATCTGGTGGCACGCATGTTCCCGTTGTTCATAGAATATGCTCCCGGCGTGCTGCACATCGTGGCTTACGTAGGAGCTTTCACGGCATTCTATGCCGCCAGTGTGGCATGTGTACAGAGTGACATCAAGCGTGTACTGGCATTCTCCACCATCTCCCAAATCGGCTTCATGATGGTGGCGCTGGGTGTATGTACATCAGCCGACCCGCACGAAGGGGGACTGGGCTACATGGCAAGCATGTTCCACCTGTTCACACACGCCATGTTCAAGGCATTGCTGTTCCTCGGAGCGGGCAGCATCATCCATGCCGTACACAGTAACGAGATGTCTGCCATGGGCGGACTGCGGAAGTATATGCCCGTCACGCATATCACATTCCTCATCGCGTGTCTCGCCATTTCAGGCATCCCGCCGTTCTCAGGATTCTTCTCCAAAGATGAAATCCTGACGGCCTGCTTCCGGTTCAGTTCCACCATGGGATGGATTATGACAGTGATTGCAGGTATGACAGCATTCTATATGTTCCGCCTCTACTACGGTATCTTCTGGGCCGGCTCGGAACCGGGACAAAAGTCGGCAAGCGGAGGCTTAGCGCCCGGGCAACAGTCGGCAAGCGATGGAAGCGACAGCCACGTGCCTCACCCCCACGAGAGTCCGCTGGCGATGACCCTGCCCCTGATGCTCTTGGCTGTAGTTACGATAGTCGCCGGTTTCATTCCTTTCGGCCACTTCATCTCTGCCAACGGCACGACATATAGCATCCATCGGGATTGGAGTGTGGCAGGTACGAGTATTGTCGCAGCAGTGATTTCCATCGCCATTGCCACCTACATCTATGCAGGTAGCCGGCAGCCCGTTGCCAATGCGCTGGCACGCCGTTTCAAAGGCTTGTGGACGGCTGCTTACCACCGCTTCTATCTGGACGAGGCCTACCAGTTCGTCACCCACCGCATCATCTTCGGCTGCATTTGCCGCCCCATCGCCTGGTGGGACCGCCATGTGGTGGACGGCTTCTTCAACTTCCTTGCCTGGAGTGCCGAGGCTATCAGTGACGAGATACGCGGTCTGCAGAGCGGACGCATCCAGCAATATACATTTGTATTCTTGCTGGGCACGCTGGCACTGATACTGTTGCTATTGCTATAACCCGAGATTTTTCAATCGTAAATCGCAAATCGTTAAATCGTAAATATAAAGATGAACTTTTTATCATTATTTGTTCTCATCCCCTTGCTGATGTTGCTGGGTCTTTGGCTCAGCCGCAACATCGCACAAATACGTGCGGTGATGGTGACCGGTGCATCGGCTCTGCTGGTTCTTTCTGCGGCATTGACCGTGATGTACCTCCATGCACGCCACGCCGGTGCCACGGACGAGATGCTGTTCCGTGCCGACATGGTCTGGTATCCAGCACTCAACATCCACTATTCGGTAGGTGTAGACGGTATTTCGGTAGCCATGCTGCTACTTTCGGCCATCATTGTCTTCACCGGAACATTCGCCTCCTGGAGGCTGCAACCGCTGACTAAAGAATATTTCCTTTGGTTCACCTTCCTTTCCATCGGTGTGTTCGGATTCTTCATCTCGATAGACTTATTCACCATGTTCATGTTCTACGAGGTTGCCCTCATTCCCATGTATCTGCTTATCGGCGTATGGGGGTCGGGGCGCAAGGAGTACTCTGCCATGAAGCTGACTCTGATGTTGATGGGCGGCTCCGCCTTCCTGCTTATCGGTATTCTGGGTATCTACTACGGTGCCGGAGCCACCTCCATGAATCTATTGGAAATAGCACAGATGCACAATATCCCCATCGAACAGCAACGTATCTGGTTCCCTCTCACCTTCCTGGGTTTCGGTGTGCTGGGCGCTCTGTTCCCGTTCCACACATGGAGCCCCGACGGTCACGCCTCCGCACCGACTGCCGTTTCCATGCTCCATGCCGGTGTATTGATGAAGTTGGGAGGTTACGGATGTTTCCGCATAGCCATATATCTGATGCCCGAAGCTGCGCAGGAACTGGGATGGATATTCCTCATTCTTACCGGAATCTCCGTGGTATACGGTGCATTCTCCGCTTGTGTGCAAACCGACCTGAAGTATATCAATGCCTACTCTTCCGTCAGCCATTGCGGCCTGGTGTTGTTCGCCATCTTGATGATGAACCGGACGGCTTGCACGGGCGCCATTCTGCAGATGCTCTCTCACGGACTGATGACAGCCTTGTTCTTCGCCCTTATCGGTATGATATACGGACGTACCCATACGCGTGACGTCCGCGAGCTCTCGGGTCTGATGAAGATTATGCCTTTCCTGGCCGTCTGCTATGTAATTGCCGGTCTTGCCAATCT
The DNA here is from genome assembly GCF_024704895.1 of Bacteroides muris (ex Fokt et al. 2023). Taxonomy (NCBI): domain Bacteria; kingdom Pseudomonadati; phylum Bacteroidota; class Bacteroidia; order Bacteroidales; family Bacteroidaceae; genus Bacteroides; species Bacteroides muris (ex Fokt et al. 2023). Next base: position 49,559 of record NZ_JAMZEE010000024.1, read on the forward strand.
AGGATTACCCGGGCTCAGCGGTTTCATTGCCGAAATGACCATCTTCACCGGTTCGTTCCAGCATCCCGATACGTTCCACCGTGTGTGGACAGTCATTGCATGCAGTTCCATCGTGATTACGGCAGTCTATATCCTGCGACTGATAGGAAAGATTCTCTACGGAACCTGCACCAATAAACATCACCTCACCCTGAGCGACGCTACCTGGGATGAACGTACAGCGGTCATTATCCTCATTGCATGCGTTGCCGCTCTCGGTATGGCACCATGGTGGATTAGCGGCATGATCGGAGACAGCGTATTGCCGATAGTCAATGCACTGTAAATTGTAAACAGAAAATTGTAAAACAGTAAATACATAGTCATGGATTATTCTCAATTCCTCCTGCTCAAAGAAGAGCTTTCGCTGATATTGGTCATCGTCATCCTTTTTGTCGCCGACCTCTTCATGAGTCCGGATGCACACAAGAATGACGGCAAACCGTTGCTGAACACAATGCTGCCAGTTGTTCTGCTGACCATACATACACTTATCACCATCGTTCCCGGTCCTGTGGCCGATGCCTTTGGCGGCATGTATCACAACCAGCCGATACAGAGCATCGTGAAATCCATCCTCAGTATAGGTACACTGATTGTATTCCTGATGGCCCACGAATGGATGCGCCTTCCGGACACTGCCATCAAACAAGGTGAATTCTACATTCTGACACTTTCCACCTTGCTGGGCATGTACTTCATGATTTCCGCCGGTCACTTCCTGATATTCTTTATCGGACTGGAAACAGCAAGCATCCCAATGGCAGCACTGGTTGCCTTCGACAAATACCGCCACCACTCTGCCGAGGCCGGTGCCAAGTATATTCTCACGGCACTGTTCTCCAGCGGATTGCTGCTGTACGGGTTGTCTTTGATTTACGGTACGGTAGGCACCCTCTACTTTGCCGACATACCGGCACGCCTCACCGGCGACCCGTTGCAAATCATGGCATTCGTATTCTTTTTCTCCGGCATGGGATTCAAAATATCACTGGTGCCTTTCCATCTTTGGACAGCAGACGTCTACGAAGGTGCTCCAAGCACAGTGACAGCCTATCTGAGTGTCATCTCCAAAGGCTCTGCCGCCTTCGTGCTGATGACTATCCTCATCAAGGTATTCGCTCCGATGGTGGAGCAATGGCAGGAGGTACTGTACTGGGTCATCATCGCTTCCATCACAATGGCCAACCTATTCGCCCTGCGCCAGCAGAACCTGAAGCGGTTGATGGCTTTCTCCAGTATTTCGCAGGCGGGCTACATCATGCTGGGTGTCATCAGCGGAAGCGCACAAGGTATGACGTCGCTGGTGTACTACGTGCTGATATATATGTTTGCCAATCTTGCCGTGTTTACGGTCATCACCATCGTGGCATTGCGGGCGCATAAGTTCACGTTGGAGGAATACAACGGTCTGTACGTCACCAACCCGAAAGTGACGTTCCTGATGACGCTGGCCCTGTTCTCTCTGGCAGGCATCCCGCCGTTTGCGGGCTTCTTCTCGAAGTTCTTCATCTTTGCGGCAGCCTTCGAAGGCGGTTTCCATCTGCTGGTATTTATTGCCCTTGCCAATACAATCATCTCGCTTTATTACTATCTGAGGATTGTAAAGGCGATGTACATCAACAAGAGCGACGAACCGATTGCGGCATTCCGCAGCGACTACTATACACGTGCCAGCCTGGCCATCTGTACGCTGGGTATCGTGATACTGAGTATTGCAAGTGCGGTATATCAGTCCATCGACAAGTTCTCATTCGGATTATAGCCGGAGGGCATCATCACTCGCCACATGTCACGCAGATTGACACAAAGAATCTTTAGAAGTACTGATAATCAGCAACTTTTTCTTGTGTCAATCTGCGTAATTCGTGTTGAGTGTATATTCTGACACGTGCCCGATAAGTCTTCGCGTATCATTTTACCGGAATGTCATGCAAGGACATTCTATCCGATTATCCGGGAAATGCGATGCCGCAAGGCATAATTATCCCAACGGATTCTCGCCTTGGTCACCGTCATTGCCGCCGTCGGGATTGCCGCCGGAAGAATTGCCGCCATTGGCAAGTTTCTCTATATCCGTCCAGTCCACATCTACATCCACCATAGAGCGGGTGGTTATCTGCTTGCTGCTACTGCGTTTCACTTCGGGAATAAAACGTACCCGTATGCCATTAATCTGTGCGGAATTTACTTCAGCAGACGTGGCTACGCCTTTCTTGTTCGTGGCGGTGGTATAATAGAAAGTACCTACCCCTTCAATCTTCACGGTACGTCCCATAGCCATATAGTCGGCCATTACGCCTCCCAGGTTCTTCAGCACGGCATACGTGTCACCGCGGGTAACGGTAGAGAGCAAGGAGAGCTTGTCCGCCACCTTGTCCGTAGCAATAGGCGTACCGATGGTAATTGCTTTCGGATACCACAAATCGTTCAGCTTCGATTGGAATTTCTTGTAAAATGCCATAATAATAATGTTTTAAATGATTAATAATATATAGTTGATTTCTCTTGTCTCACCCGAGAAGCAGAAGTCTTCACCGCGAGGCCTCAGCGATTCAGCCCTCTGCTTTTCTCAAATTCGATGTCGCAAAGTTAGGGTGGAAAAGAAGGGAAAACAAGGAAATGGCATCTACAGCCCGTTTTCATAAATCACTAATAAATAAGGTTTTGCAAAACAGTCATCTCTACAAGGGGAAGAGAAATACAAGAGGAACATGGCATCAATCTCTACAAGCGAGAGGCGCAAATGGCTGATAATGAGACATGACTTTCTAATGAATCTCTACAACAACCGTCAAAGCCGTTCTTCGTTCTACCCTCATGTCACGCCCCTTTCGTTTAAAGGAACAGATTTTATCCGCATATTTTACCATCTATGACTCTCGTCAACGGAGTTTCCTCCTACCCCCTCCAGAACACCTTCCGGGAGGGGGTACAATGAGTCAGGGAGTGAAAGGCATTCAGTCCCTGAGTGAAAGGCTTTCAGTCCCTGACTGAATCAGGTTCCTTCAATGAGCGAAACGGAAAACTTCCGCAAACGAAATTTTTCTGAAGATATTTGTAAAAAAAAGCACAATTATCCGCATGGAAGATAAAGCTTCCAATGTCTTTTTCCCCCTACTCTACTTCTCCGAACGCCCTTCGGAAATCTCTGCCCGAGGGCAACTGGAACACCTGCAAGTCGAATTCGGGGATAATCGCCAGCACATGGTCGAAGACATCGGCCTGTACCCCCTCGTATGGCACCCAGTCTTTCAGGGCACAGAAGAAATAAAGCTCCATCGGAATGCCGTGGTCGGTAGGCTGTAGCTGGCGCACCATGCAGGTCAGCTCTTGGTTTACGTCGGGAAGACTTTTCAGATAAGCCGTCAGATAGGCACGAAACACACCCAGATTGGTCTGGCGGCGTCCGTTGACAAGGATGGAATTATCAATGCCGTTTTCCGCATTGTACTTTTCAATCACTACTTCCGTCTGTTCCACATAATCTTTCAGCAGTTGTATCTTGCGATATTTCGCCAGCATCTCCGGTGTGCAGAAGCGGACACTGGTCATGTCGATATTGATGCTGCGCTTCACACGCCGCCCGCCACTCTCGAGCATGCCGCGCCAGTTCTGGAAGGAGTCGCTGACAAGCAGGTAGGGAGGGATGGTGGTGATGGTATTGTCCCAGTTGCGCACTTTCACGGTGTTCAGTGTCACTTCTATCACCGTGCCGTCGGCACCATACTTGGGCATGGCAATCCAGTCGCCCACCTTCAGCATGTCGTTTGCCGAAAGCTGCACGCCGGAGACAAAGCCCATAATGGAATCCTTGAACACCAGCATCAGGATGGCAGCCGAAGCACCCAGTCCGGCAAGCAGCGAAAGCGGGTCGCGGTCTATCAGCTCGCCCACAACCACAATGCCGCCCACCAGCCACAGAATGACCTGCATGGTCTGCAACATCCCCTTCAGGGGGCGGTCGCGGAACTGCTCCCTCTCGCTGTACACACAGTAAACGGCTTTCAGGAAAGAGTTGACGAAGCTCAGGAATGTTATGATAATGTAAATAAGGCAGATGCGACGGATGAAATCCATCGTGGAGGAGGTGGACTCGGCAAATGCCACCGGAACAAATATATAGATGATGATGGGAGCCACCATACGGCTGAGGTGCACCATCACTTTGCGGTCGAACACGATGTCGTCCCAGGTAGCCTTGGTCTTCTTTACCAACTGCGCCACTACCCTCAACAGAATCTTCCGGCACAAGGCATCTGCCAGAAAAGCGATGGCAAGTACCAGTGCAAAGGCAATGAACGGGTCGAGCATGTCGGCACTGGAAGGGGATATGCCCCAAGAAATCAAAATATCGTCTATTTTCTTCAGTATTTCCATAATGTAGCCTCTCCCCCCGGCCCCTCCCCCGCAGGGATGGGGGGACGGGGGATACTTTTATTGTGTATCAACTATTATTCTATTCTCTCTTTATGCCGTTCTCCCTTCCTTCTCTCCCTACAGAGTCGGGAGAGAGGCTTAGGAACTCCTGTATATCTTCCTTTAACCACTGATAAAGATAAAGGTTCTTGTAGCCGCTGTTTTTTTTCAGCATCACGGACACATTGACCTGGCTGTTCTCATAACCCGCCAGTTCGTTGCGGAACTGTTCATCATGCCCTGCCAGGCGCTTTATCTCCTGCTCGCGCTCGCGACGCAAGACGGTACATACCGGGATGAGGAGTTTCAGCACCACATAGTCCATGATATGATGCCCCTGGATATAGAGATAGGTATTGTCCGGAGTCAGTCCCAGACGTTCCAGTTCCGTTCCCAGTTGCTCCACCCGGTCGATATGATGCGGAAAACGGGTTTGCAGTTCGGACAGCTTCGCCGATACCGTCTTTTGCATCTCCTCCAGACTGCGGTAAGGATGGCGCAGGTTTATCTCCTGCAGGCGCACGCAGACGTTGAAGTCGTACATCGGGAAGGTATGCGTGTCGTGCCGGCGATAGAACCAGATATTCCACAGAAACAACGGATAGGCAATCTGCGAATAACGCTTCAGGAAAGCGGAAAAGTCCAGAATATGCCGGTCGTTCAGCGTTGCCTGCACACAGACCTCATGCAGGCTGTCGGCAAAGCAGTGAAAGTTCTCGATGGCATAACCGTACGTCTGGAAGATATAGGGACTCTTGTTTATCTTATGCGATACTTTGGTGGCACCTTGAAGCAGGAAGTCGTAGTCGCTGTCTACACACGCTATCAGGCTGCGCCCCAGTTCCGATGTGTTCAACGTATTCATCAGCACCATCTTCTTGCCCTTTGTCAGAGAGGTGGCAGACGGAAGCATCACCTGGAAATAGCGTTCCTCGTTCTCGAACTCGGACAACAGTGTCCGCCAGAAAGCGATGTCGTCATAGCTCTCCACATAGGCCACTATGCGCCTGCGTGCACTCTTGGGAGACAACTTGCGGGCGGCATCCAGATAGGCGGAAGTCAGGTTATGTTTTAAAGAAGTAGACACTTTTACAGGGATTAGGGATTAAGGATGAGGGACCAAGGATGATATCTCGCTGACTTCGGTGACGGCATCCAGCCAGCCCTCCATGATGACGGCAGGCGAATGGGTGGTGAGGATAAGCTGCACATTGGGATTCAGATTGCGTATCATGCCGATGAGCTTCTGCTGCCATTCGATGTGCAGGGAGGCTTCCGGCTCGTCCATAAACAGCACGCAGTGGTCATCGTCACGCACCAGCACAGTCAGCAGGATGACCAGCATCTGCTTCTCGCCCGAAGACAGTTTGTAGGGCAGCAGGCGTTCACCGTTCTGATAGAAAACGATGTCATTGCTTTTACGGTCTATCTTCTTATGGGTATAGCTGAAAAGCTCGTCAATCATATCCTGGAATTTCCGCTTGGGAAGAGAAAGGGAAGGAGCCAGGCTGCGCTGTTCTTCGTCACCGCTAAGCAATTCTATCATTTTGTTGCCGATGTTCACCTGATAGTCCAGATAACGGCGCTGGAGCAGATAGAGCTGCCAGTCCAGTTCCGACTTCACGTTGGCATCGGCCATGCGTGCCGTAAAGTCGCCCATGATGAGGGGGCGGTCGTAGCTACGGATTACATCATAGGGAATAAAGGTGGCGGCGGAATTGTCGAAGCAGACGCGTACCCCGTTCTTCTCGTCACTCTTCACTTCACCCGATGTCTGTTCCAGATAGTTGACCGAACGGTTCAGGATAGTGGTCTTCCCCACTCCGTTGATGCCGGAAAGAATATTGACGTCAGGACGCAGGTCCCAGGCAATATCGTACCGATGCCACAATCCGTGTATTTCGATACGCTTGATGTAATTGGCTTGTACTTCCATGGTTTCTTGCTTTAACTAAAAGCAAATATACACGATAATCTCTTATTTCCACGCCCATGAACCAGAAAAATCATATCATGAAAAATTTTCTCTTTTCAGAAAATAGTCGTTCTTTTGCACCCGCAAAGAACAAAAGAGTATGAACAAGAACATTCAAGGGCATCTGTTCGCCCTTGCCGCAAATATCTTATGGGGCCTGATGGCACCTATAGGTAAGTCGGCTCTGGTGGAGTTTTCCGCATTGTCAGTAACCACATTCCGTATGGTAGGCGCAGCCGCCTGCTTCTGGCTCCTCTCCTTGTTCTGCAAACGCGAGCAGGTAGACCACCGGGACATGCTGAAGATATTTTTCGCCGCACTCTTCGCCTTGGTATTCAACCAGGGCGTTTATATCTTCGGCCTCTCCATGACTTCGCCCATAGACGCCTCCATCGTCACAACCATGCTGCCTATCGTCACCATGATAGTGGCTGCAATCTATCTGAAAGAGCCGGTCACCGGCAAGAAAGTACTGGGTATCTTCGTGGGGGCCATGGGAGCATTTATACTCATCATGAGCAGCCAGACCACCGGTGCCGGCAATGGCAGCCTCATCGGAGACCTTCTCTGCCTGCTCGCTCAAATCAGCTTCTCCATTTATCTGACCGTATTCAAGGGGCTGTCGCAGAAATACTCTCCCATCACCCTGAACAAGTGGATGTTTGTCTATGCCTCCATGTGCTACATCCCGTTCTCTTACCACGACGTTGCTGCCATAGAATGGAGCAATGTCTCCACAGCCGCCCTGCTGCAAGCGGGATATGTGGTTGTGGGAGGAAGCTTCCTTGCCTATATCTTTATAATGAGTGCACAAAGGTTGCTGCGTCCCACGGTAGTGAGCATGTACAACTACATGCAACCCATCGTGGCCTCAACCGTTGCCATCGTCCTAGGATTGGGGGTGTTCAATCCGGAAAAGGGGATAGCCATAGCCTTGGTATTCCTGGGGGTATACATCGTGACACAAAGCAAGTCGCGCAAGGATTTCGAGAAAGAAGGGAAAGAGCCATAATGATGAGATATGTCAAGTACTTAACAAACAGATTTATATTATTCACTTAAAACAAAAGGAAAATGAAAAAGATTACCTTGTTTTTATTTATGATGCTCGCTGCAATGGCGGTAAAAGCACAAGTTTATGCAGGAGGAAGCCTTGGCTTCTGGTATGACAACGGAGATGATGGCGGAGTTGAAACCACAACATTCACCATTTCTCCCGAAATAGGTTACAACCTCAACTCCAAGTGGGCAATAGGTGTGGCACTCGGTTTCTCTCACATAACCGCCAGCGACGAAACCAAAATAAAGACTACCGGATTTGCCATCGCACCCTACGCACGTTTTTCTTTCTACGAAAACAAGATGGTACGCTTGTTCATTGATGGCGGCTTTGGATTCTCGACCGTAAACAGTGATGTGACAAAGACGATAGACGGCATTGAAGTAGGTTTCAAACCCGGCATTGCCCTAAAGCTGAACGAACACTTCAGCCTAGTCGGCAAGGTGGGATTCTTAGGATATCGGGATGACTATATATCCGGTGCCGACGGACAAGGATTGCTATTGAGCAGTGAAGATTTGTCTTTGGGATTCCACTATGAGTTCTAATCCACTCCCTTCTTCTTGTTTTTATCCCTTTCGCAATTCCGCGAAACAGATACCCAGCAGATTCTTGGAGACACAAAGGAAGTCAGGTTGCCTTGCAGCACCTGGCTTTCTTTATCAACCAGTATCGCCTCAATCTTCGGACTTTCCCTGACTACGCTCCACCATGATGACTCACAGTGTTCCGGCACGCACCCGGCTCAGAGACTCGGGAGTCATTAACAGATAAGATGCCATGTGGTTGACTGAGGCACGCCGGGCTATCTCCGGATAGTCCCTGACGAAACGCGCATACCGCTCGCGTGAGGTTTCGAAGCGCCAAGAGTCTGCTTTATATTGGGAAAGCATTAAAGACCCCTCCAGCAAATGGCGAAGCAGACGGGCTATATGCAGATAACGCTCAGAGAGTTCGACCAGCCCTGCATACGAAATGCTCCAGATGACGCCTTCCTCCAGAGATTCCAGCTGAAGGCAATTACGGCGTCCGGTGAAAAGGCTGACGATGCACATAGCGCCGTCACCATCGCAGGCAAAGTTCTCGGTAATGTCCCTGCCTTCTTTGAAATAGAACTGGCGAAGCAGTCCTTTCTCTACGAAAACAATATCCCTGGCTATATCTTTCTCACTAATCAACAGCTCTCCTTTGTGCACCTCACGGCGTACAAACAAACCGGAAATGAGCTCCAGCTCCTCGGAAGGGAGTTCATGAAGGCGGTGGGTAAACCGCCGCGCCACTTCCATGTTGTTTTCCTTAGTCATCGATATAGGGAAAGGGATAATGCCCTTATTTCTTCAGTTCTGCAAAATAAGTGTCCAGCAAGTTCTTGGCAGCTACAAAAGAAGTCAAGTTGCCTTGCAGCACTTGGGTTTCCTCGCCAGTCAGCATCGCTTCAATCTGCGGATTATGATAGAAGCTGTCGCGCAACTGTTCGTTGATAGTCTCATACATCCAGTATTTGCTTTGTTCGTTGCGGCGGTATTCAAAGTAGCCGTTCTCTTTCACAAAGTCAATGTATTTGTAGACCATATCCCACACTTCTTTTACACCAAGATTATAGAACCCGGAATAAGTCAGCACTTGAGGAGTCCAACCGCTCTCCGGAGCCGGGAAGAGGTGCAGTGCGTTACGGAACTGCGTTGCTGCCAGCCTGGCCCGCTCCAGATTGTCGCCATCAGCCTTATTAATGACAATACCATCGGCCATTTCCATGATGCCTCGCTTGATGCCTTGCAACTCATCACCCGTACCCGCCAGCTGTATCAGCAGGAAGAAGTCTACCATGGAATGTACGGCAGTCTCGCTCTGCCCCACCCCTACCGTCTCTACAAATATCTTGTCGAAACCGGCAGCCTCACAAAGCACAATCGTTTCACGCGTCTTGCGTGCCACACCACCCAGCGAACCGGCAGAGGGACTGGGACGTATAAAGGACTTGGGATGGACGGAGAGTTTCTCCATACGCGTCTTATCACCGAGAATACTGCCTTTGCTGCGTTCGCTACTCGGGTCAATGGCAAGAACGGCCAATTTGCCACCGTGTTCCTCCAGTACATGCAAGCCAAATACATCAATAGAGGTACTCTTACCAGCACCGGGCACACCGCTGATACCCACACGGACAGAGCTGCCCGAATAGGGCAAACACTTCTCTATCACCTCCTGCGCCAAAGCCTGGTGCTCCGGTTTCACACTCTCCACCAGCGTCACAGCCTGGCTGAGTACCGTAACATCACCTTTCACTATACCCTCCACATAGTCTGATACGGACAGTTCACGCTTCTTCCGTCTGGGACGGTTCTTCAAGTAAGGATTGACCGATGAAGGCTGTTCAATGCCTGCATTGACAACCAAGCCTTTATATGCTTCATTATTTTCGGGATGTTCCATGGTTTAATGTGCTAATATGGTTAATGTGCTAATATGCTAATGCAGGCCATGTGCCAGTGTAATGAATGCGTTAATAGGCTTTTAGGATAGTTGCGACTATCTCCATTAGCACATTTCCCACATTAGCACATTACTTTATATTGATTTCAACTTTCGGCTGCATCGGGTCATTGGTAATCATCAGCAGGCGCAAATGACGACGCTTCTTACCTATATTCTTTTTCATTACCGTTACCCGCAGGCGGGTGCTTTCGCCGGGTTGCAATACACTCTTCTTGAGGTTAACTCCCACTGCCGGGTGGAATACCTGGAGCTTGTTTATCTGTAAAGGAGAACGCCCGGTATTGGTAATGGTAATATCTTGATGTGCTTTTGACTTCTTGGCCAATATCGCACTCATATCAACCTCTTTGGCAGAAAGGCTGATGGCAGGAGCATTTGCCTTCTCCACTTCCGTCATTCTGGAAAAATCCGGCAGAAGAATGGCAGAAACGGGAATCTCGTTTTCATCGCCCACCTTGTCACCGGAGAAGCGAGAAAGATAAACCGACGCTTGAGTCAGTCCAAGGTCAGTCAGTCTTTCCGAATTCAATGTAAGTGTAATCACTCCTCTTTCTCCCTTTTGCAAGACATTGGGCTCTACTTTAGTCTGCAAATAAGGGGGCAGATGCATCAGTACCGGTTCATAAGGACGGTCGGAAAGATTGACCACGCCGATATGAATCACCTGCTGCTCACCATGCTGAATATCTGGGAAGTCGAGACTGTTCTTGTCAATACGTATCTGACCGATAAGAAAAGGATGTGTCTTGGTGAAATCCTTGATTTCCCGAACAACCTCTCCATTGAATTTCAAATAGACCAGATTGGGCTGCGCATTGCTGTAAATGGCCACGGATTTCTGGAAATGTCCCAATGCTTCGGCATCGAAAGTCACATTCACCGTTCCTTTTGCTCCCGGAGCAATAGGCGTTTTTGTCCACTGTACCACGGAGCAGGCACAATCCGGCTCCACTTCTGTAAGCACCAAAGGCCGGTCACCCGTATTGGTGATGGTATATTGCACAGTCACGGGATGCTTCCATTCTATCTGGCCGAAGTCGTGCATCTCTGTATTCGAAGTAAAACGCGCTTGTGCTACGGCAGCCAATACCACACTTGCAAGCACATATAAAGTTATCAATATCCGCTTCATCTATTTTTCTTAATATCAAGGTTTCCTAATTCTGCTGCTCTCATTGAGAAACTGTTTTGATTTTATTTCAGCTTCCTTCTGAGGAAACATGAAAAAAGAAAAACAAAACAGTTTCTCAATATTAGTCGGACAAAAATAGGTGTTTTTAGCGAGAGTACCTAAAATAGCGTGGCGCAATTTACTGAAATTGCGCCACACAGTCATCTTTATCAACAAATCAGATAATGATGAAAAATTTCATTTTCTCCGGCACTGGGAAGCCCAGCTCTCCTCGGTGCCGGAGAGAGAGTGTTCCCCGGTGTCGGAGAAACGCCTTGCACAGAAAGGGGCTGGGAGAGAGGGAAGGGAAAGCCAAGGAAGAAGATGCTTGAAGGTATATTTACATTTCAATTCTAATCACACTGATTGACCACGATATCACCTCCCGCCGAATGCGAGGCATACTCCGGAGCATATGCACACTGTATCGTGGCCAGCCCCGTTTCGTATGTTCCACCACGGGATATGCGATAACTGTGCTCCAAGACATAAACGCCTTTGCCCAAATGGTCGAAGAAGAAATTGGTTGCGGCATCTTCCACTTCTGCATAATAACCGAGGCCATTACTCCAACGATAACCGGAAAGCGAGCCTATAGGTTCAAAGCAGGCACCCCGCCGGTCTTTCAACTGAACAAAGTCCATAGCACGGTCCAAGCGGATAGTCAAACGGGCCACCACTTTATCACCGACGGACAACCGGGTTCCTTCCGCAACCGGTTGCAAGGACTTGCTGCCACCGGCCGATATACGCTCTACATAAAGTTTCTTCTCTACATTCAATTCCCCCCCCTGCTGCTTTACATCGGATATGGGTGACAGATACCGGGCATAAACAGCTCCCCAGGCAATGCCTGCATCCCGTTTCTCTACCGTGACGGTTTTAGCTTTCAGTTCCGGACTTCCTTGAGCGAAGGTTTCCTTGACATAGCCCAAGCCCGGGATTATGGTCTTTGTAGGCGACAATGTTTCCAGAACTTTGTTGCCTAACGTGATACGCACGTCTCCCCGGCTCTCCAGCAAATCAGCCCCCTGACAAAGCAGTGCATAAACAGCATCAGCCGTAGCAACCGGAGAATTCCAACTGGTAGTCTGCTTCTGTTTCAGCAACCAGAGCTTCATTTCCTCCACCAAAGCATCGTTGCCGCCTGCCATGCGCAAAGCCTCCATCACTTCTACATGGGCAGGAACGGGCAGCATACCCCAATTGTACGGATTCGCATGGAAAGCAAAGTATGCACCCTGTTCATTCGTCCGCACCAGATGTTCCTTGAGGGAAGCGATGAATTCATTCGCCTCGGCTGTACGCCCTGCCGCTTTCAGAATGATGGCAGACTGCGCCTTGCTGCTCATTGTTCCATCTTTAAGATTGGCACCTACTTTTGATAGGAAATAGCGGTAAGCCGCTTGATTGTCTACCGGCACTTGTTCGCCGCTAAGGGCTATCAGATACAGATATGTCATTGCCGATTCGGAGTTGGCAGTAATTCTGGCGCCATTTTTTTCGGCTTTACGGATATTGCGATACTCTTCCAAAGCCTGCCGGTTCAAATAGCCGAAAGCTTTCTGCCGCATGGCGGCAACTTCTTCAGGCAGTTCATTCTTCGTCAGCAAAGGAAGACGAACAAGCAATCCTGTAATATAGCCAGTTATATAGCGACTGCCGGACATTCCTTTATACCAGCTCCATCCACCGTCTTCACCCTGCAATTCTTTCAATTTGGTAAAAGCGGAAAGATTGCGGTTATTCAGTTGGTTGATATCGAACAGCGTGGCAATACGTGCCTGTTGTTCAGCCTCAGTAGTAGCTTCCAATACCCACGGAGACTCGCTGAGCAGGATATTCTTCACATCCTGATTCTTCTCCAACCGGCTGAGGAAGGTTTCTTTCGTGCCACCGGCAGTCTGCCAACTGTCAAATACAGTCTTAATCCGTGGCTGGCTGTTGGCAATGAAGCCCGCCAGACTATTGGCATACCAAGCGGTAGCCCAAGAAATGGCATTATCATTGCCAGGCAGGCTCAATGCCGGCAAAGCCTGCACGGCATACCAAGCCGGATTCCCGGTGAATTCCACAGTCAGACGACGGTCTGTTGCTGTACGGCTATTACGATTGAAAAGACTGTCTAATGAGAACGTACGGGTCTCCTCGCCGCGGATAGGCATAGCAAGCGTTTCCGTAATATACTCCTTATTGCTTAATACGGGCAACAGATGCTGCTCTCCATCGCTGAACGTACCTCCATCGGCAACCATACGAACACCAAGCAAGTCATAGCGGTCGGACACTTCAAAATGGAAGTTGACGGCAGTATTTCTTCCCGCTTCTACCGAGAATTTTCGGTGCTGGGTAGCAATAACTTTCTCCGTCATAGGGTCGAACAACGTCAATACTGCCGTTCCTTTCATCGCTTTACCCGTCAGATTGGCTATTGTTCCTACTATCTGAGTTTTATCTCCAACGCGGACAAACCGAGGCATATTCGGAGTCAGCATAAACTCCTTGGCAGTTACAACGGAAGCATCCAACATCCCGGTCAGCATATCCTTGGTATGCGAGTAGCCACGGAAATTCCAACGAGTCAGGCTCTGCGGCATCGTAAAGGAAAACGCAAGCTCCCCTTGTTCGTTGGTACGGAGTTGAGGATAAAAAAAGGCTGTTTCGGCAAAGTTGACGCGAAGCCCCTCAATAGGTTGCAAGGCCTCGCCAACCGGTATCGTTTCCAATTCAAAAACAACATCTTCCACTGCGTCTTCCGCTACTTGCGCAGGAGCATATTTCACCTCAACAGCATTCCCGGATTCTTTTTTGGCAGCAAGCATCGGTTGGTTGGCACCTTGTATTCTAAAATTACCGGTCAATGAACTATTCCGGGTAGTCCCATATCCTACAACGCTTACTTCTTCCAAAAGCGCAGTTTCTTCTACCATCACTATCTGCATCCTTCCATCCATATAAGGAGAACAGAAGCGGTCGAACGACCACACCGGAACCCTCCAAGCCTTCAACGGGAAATAAATGGAGAAGCGATTGCTATTATAACGGCTCGCACCACGGAATGCTCCATACAGATTATCCGGATAGAAGACCCGTAGTATCTGGTCACTCTTATAAATCTTATCCAGTGAAGCGTCGTACATCGTAGCCAACATCTCAGCCGCAGCAGGCATGCCTTGAGGCGTCTTTATGACGAGCTTCCACTCTTCCTCCTGTCCGGGACGCAAACGGTCACGGAACACTTCCCATTTCATGTCAAGAGCACGTTCCGGCTGCCGCTTCTTCAATTCAACCTGATGACTGTACATCTCACCATCTTTCACAAAACTGAAAAGAATGACGACTCCCTTGCCATATGCTTCCTTATAAGGGAATTCCATACGGATAATGGTATCATCCAACCGCAACACACGGCTTTCAACGCGTTTTCTATCACAAAATACATCCATCAGCACGTATGCGTCCCGATAAGAAGTTCCCAAAAGGAAAGCGGCAGGATGCTGTTCGTCAAATTGTTCATTTTCTTTATAATAGAAGAAATCGGTAAACGTAGCCGGACGTTTGTCACTCTTTGAGAAGAGCATGAAAGCATCACCGCCATGATCTCCATTGTTTTCTTCACGGCTTAAGCTGTCACGCACGGAAAGCTCCAGACGGTAACTGCCTGAAGGCAGTTCGCCCCAAGCAGAGAAATCCTGAAGTCGACCGGGCGTGAAAACACCTTCCAATACAGGTTGTTTCGAATCAACTCCCATCTTTCTATCATTCTTCACCCTATCTTGCTCTACAAATGGATAAAGCCGATAGTGGCCTTCAATGTCTTGAGAAACATCCATCATATTATTCACCCCAAAAGTGAAGAACATGCTATCTTCCTTGCAGACATATCGGGGCAGGCGGACATCAAAGGAATATGCCTTAGGACCTGCCAACAAGTTATACGAAGCAGTTTGCGTCTCACCGGCCTCATCCGTTACCACAGCCTCCACATGATAGGTGTACACGCCCCCGTAACTGTTTGTATCACCGGCCGGAACATCCAAAGTCAAGGGTATGGAAAAATCCCCGTTGACATCCAACTGTATGGTGTCAGACAGTAACGGTTTATCAGCATTGCTCCAATAACCGGGTCTCGGATTCCGGCGGGTCACCGTATATGCCAATGGCACTTCCTGCACCATCATGCCATTGAAAGCCTTGACATTTCCTTTCAGCACCACCTTGTCGCCCAGCCGGTATGCTTCCGAAACCGGAGTGAAAGCAATCTCGAACATAGGTCGCTTGTACTCCTCTACCCTAAAAGCAACGGTAGACTGAGGCTCTTTGGTCCGTATGCTGAACATGCCATTCAGGCAAGCAGTCGGAAGTACAAACTCCGTAGCAAAAGAGCCGAAATCATTGGTCTGCACTTTCCTAGTGGCAAGTTCCTTGCGGTTGGCATCCAACAAGACAAGCTCATAATCCACCCCTTGCAGTATATGGGCACTATCACTGTTCTGTTTGTAGGCTATTCCTTTTACATGAACGGTCTGCCCGGGGCGATAAAGCGAACGGTCTGTCAGCAATGTCATCTGCCTCCAATCAGCATCCTGAATACCGTAATAAGAATGATTCATATAAATGTTCTGCGGCTTCATGGCTGTATCTCCGCCTTTACGCGCCACATAGCTTCGGATTCCGTCCTGCCAAGGCAACACAGCTCTCCCCCCGGTATCAGTCAATACCTCTGCCATCACTTTTCTGTTCTTCTCATCGTATGAAGAATAGAAACTCACCTTGGCATCGGCAACCGGCTGTCCGCTACAGGCATCCAATGTAACCACTTCCATATGGCCGTCACCCAAATCCAATGTCAGCACCTTGAAGCGGGTAGATACCAAAAACTTATCATCCGTACGGGCTGTTTCTGTATCGGGTACTATTTGAAGAATATAGACTCCCGTTTCCTGAGGCATCATGAACTTGAACACAGTGTCCGAGGCAAGATAAGGAACATCTTCAGGCAATTTATCCTTGCCTGGCAACGGCTTTAAGCCAAAATGCGTGGAAGAAAGCTTCCGGGCATACTTTCTATAAGTATCTTTATTTATACCATGGTTCATCCAAGGTACCTCACCTAAAGTTGTGGCATATAGGTTGAGAGTGAAGCCCCCGACATTCCGATAATGCAGCCTCATATCCACCGAATCACCGGGATAACCGCTTTCATTCATACTTAGAATGAGTTCAGGCTGTAAAATCTGTTCACGGATATTCTTCAACTCATTGATACGCTTATAGGCAGGATAGCGCTTCAAGCCTTCTTCACAGACTTTTAGAGCCTCATCAGCGCGTTTCGGTTCCAAACGGCGTAGGTAGTTGGCTTTATGAATGTAAACCTCGGCACAAACTTCTCGTGAGCCGTATTCCTTTATCAATTTATCCAACACCTCAAGATACTCCCGCTCAGCCTTTTCCTGACGCATTCGGAAAGTGGAATAAGGCTGCCGACTGATACCACCGGCCAGCTTCCAGCTCCAATAATCAAGAGAACAGAGCAACAGGGCATCTTCTGAACCGGCACGGTGGCGATAAGCATTCATCATACCCTGATAGATTCTTTCGATACGGATCTGTACCAAAGAATCCACATTGAAACCATCCAGTTGCCGATAAGCATCCACGGCACGGCTCACCAATAAATGGTACATATCGTGCCCATAGAACCGGCTGCCGTCTTCCAACACCACAAAAGGTACATATTTTTCCGCAGATGTATCGAGCAAGCGGATGGAGTCCTGCAAGGATGCACAGTTATACTTATCTATCTTGTCTACAAACTGACTGATACTCCACTCACGGATATCTTCCGGAACCTCGTCAACATCCAGCAGAGTACGCGACAGCAAGACACGGCGATTCTTCCGCATCAAACCAGCATATTCATATGCCAACAAAGAGTGCAGAATAGCCTTGTTCACCGGATTCCTCTCCGATTGCGCCCAAGATTCCATATATTTCAGACTGGAGTAAAGGCTGTCCGGAGTCACCCCCTTTTGATAAGTCTCCCTGCAAATGTAGGCTTTCAACATTTGCGGAGCATTCTGCTCCTGCCTGCCTTTCCGATAGATTTCATCAGCCAGTTTTATCACTGTTTGAGGCAGGCTTTTCTTTTGAGCCTGCTCCACCTGCTTCCACCACTTATCATACGTCTGCGCATACGATGCCGAAGCGCCCAATGTAACCAGCAGCAACAATATGCTACAGGTTCTTTGAATTACTCTCATAATTATTCGTTTGTTAGTCTTTGTATTAATAACAAAGGAAGTGAATAAAGTTCAAAAAAATGTACTTTCGGATATAAAAAATCTTATTCTGCTCCTACAAAAAACAAGAGGTTGTGTCAAAATGCTGGCACAACCTTTTTTTATGCGCAAAGCCCGGACTTTCCCAAGCCCAGGCTTTGTTATT
>NZ_JAMZEE010000025.1:0-65998 GCF_024704895.1 Bacteroides muris (ex Fokt et al. 2023)
TCCCAATATTTATCATCAAGACGATAATATCAAAGAGAAAGAGAATTCGGTAAGATCCGGATGCTTTCCGCATTGCCAGACACATAGTATCAAAGTGACCACCAGCGCAATCAGCAATATCCATAAAAAAACAACTGTCATCATCAACCTATCTTTACTGATTCATTATGACCATGGCATTGATAGCCCTGACCATCGCTTCATTGACACACTCCTTGTCCGGCTCTTCATACTCCAGCAATACATCCACTTGCGTATCGCCGTTGGCATCTACATGTCTGGAACCGATTTCGACATTCACCGGAACCGCCTCTTCGTGCACTATCTCGATAAGGTATGCAAGAACCTTGTTGTGCATTGTCAGATTTTCACTCGTCATAACTAATAGTATTTAAATAATTAAACAATCTCTTTTAAACGCACATAAACCTCTGTCCTGGCCTTTCTTGACCGATTACGACAATAAGTATCTCCAGAAGTAAAATCATTGAGAATCACTAAAATCAGCAAGGCAACTGCACCAATGGTACGTTTTAGAGGAGACAATTCAAAACTGATATTGAAATGCGTACAGAACCACCAAGCAGACAATTCATTAATCTTGCCTATATGAAGTTTTTGATATATCCTGCGAAGAATATTATCCACTGTATAACGAGAAATCCCAAGGTCACAAGCCACCTCTTTTTGGGAAGCCCCCCAAGCTATACGTTCTGCAATCTGTGCTTCCCGTTCTGATAATGCAGTCATACCATCATAATTTTTGATTCTCCGGAACAATATCCCAAATATCAGTTACTCCGTATTTTTGAAGAATAGCCGTGATAACTTCATACTTTGACATGGAAATATCCACAATGCCATTATTAAGCAAATGCGAAAAATAGGTGTAACGCGTAATATTCAATGTTGACATCAAAATACGGCGAACTTCATCTTTCTGAGCTATAGTCACTTGCCGATAGCCTTTTTTAAAGTAATAGCGTTTTTTCGCTATTGCAAGAGTTTCGATTTCTTTGTACATTTGTTTCGTGTGATTTGAATTACAATGCAAATATAGCGAATATACTATTCAATAATATTGCATAAACAGATAATATATTAATCAATTAACAAAGATTATGAAAAAGAAGTCTGGAACATCAGTTATTCAGCAGCGATTATTTGATATATGCGATGAAATGGCTGTATCACGCAGGGCTTTCTCTATGAATATTGGTAAATCAGCATCCTATTTAACAAACTTAGTGGATGATATAACCACTGAAGTTCTAAATAATATATTCGTCAAATATCCACAGATTAACCTTATGTGGATTATTACTGGAACTGGAGATAAATTCATAAGTCCTGATCCCACAGATGTACTTTTTCAACATCTAAAAGAAGAAAACAAAGAATTAAGAATAAGAAATGAAGAATTAAACCGTGAAATTGGCAGATTACAAGAACAACTCAAAGAAACTAAAAAAGATGCCCCCGAGGAGAACGATGCAAAATGTGCCACTGCAAGTTAATCAAGTTTGGAGAAACGGAGTATATAATACCTAAATATTAACACTACATATAAGTCTATCTGGGACGAAATCGGGACAAACTCAATGTGTAATCAACGAATCAACATATTATCATTTTCTAATAACCAGCTCTTTGGCGAAGCAGATACGTGCACAATAACTCGCCTCATTCCGACAGAAAAGGCTTAACTTTTAGGAGTTAAGTCTTTTTTTGTTTTATTCCATTCCTCCTCTCCTCCGGTTTCCCGACCATAAGAGCGATACTCCAATGGAGTGAACCCCGTACGTTTCTTAAACGAGGAAAAGAAATGCTCGGTAGACTTATAGTCGAGCATAAAAGAGATTTCTTTCACCAATAAAGAAGTACCCACCAGCAATTGCTTAGCTTTACGCATTTCCAAACCATTCGAAGTAAAAGTTCCCAAAATTGTGCGCCCACTGGTAGCCCCCAAGTCGACCGCAAAAAAGCATTGTTTCATGATAATTTGTTTTAGTTGCTATTCAACGATACAAAAATAGGGGATTATCCCCCTACTTCTTGTACAGTTTTTGATTGAAAGGGTGTCAGATTTGACATTTGCATATCTATCCCATATTATATCAATACTTATCAAAGGTATACAGAAACTCTCCCAATAACGTAAAAGAACAGACAAACAAGGCTGCAACAAAGAGAACAAGAACAGTATATACAATATACCCGATGTATAAAAAGAATAAAAAAACTCTCATTTTTTGCATATTCTTTCCGAAATAATCCCTAATTTTGCGCTACTCTTAGAATAATTATACAGAAAATGAAGAAAAAAGCCAATCGGTTAGACGCCATCAAGATGATTATCTCAAGCAAAGACGTCAGTTCTCAGGAAGAACTGTTGCAAGCCTTGAGCAAGGAAGGCTTTGAACTGACACAAGCCACCTTGTCACGCGACTTGAAACAGCTGAAAGTAGCGAAAGCAGCAAACATGAACGGCAAATACGTATATGTGCTGCCCAACAACATCATGTATAAACGTTCGAACGACCAAAGTGCAAGTGAAATGTTGATGACAAGCGGATTCGTTTCACTTCAATTTTCAGGCAATATTGCCGTCATCCGTACCCGGCCCGGGTATGCCAGCAGCATGGCCTACGACATCGACAACCGGGAGTGTCCCGCCATTCTGGGTACCATTGCCGGAGATGACACCATCATGCTGGTGGTGCACGAAGCAGCGTCACATGACGAGGTACGCAGCTTCCTAGCGCAAATCATCCCGAACATTAAATGACAGATAACAACAAAAAACAAGAAATTAAATAAGAAATGGATTCGAAACAAATTGATGTGATGGTGGCTGACGCCTCACATGAAGTTTACGTGGACAAGATTTTGGATACCATCCGGGAAGCTGCCAAGGTACGCGGAACAGGCATCGCAGAACGCACGCACGAATACGTAGCTACTAAAATGAAAGAAGGAAAGGCCATCATAGCCTTGTGTGGAGACGATTTTGCCGGTTTCACCTACATAGAGAGCTGGGGCAACAAGCAATATGTAGCAACCTCCGGTTTGATAGTACACCCCAAATACCGGGGACTGGGACTGGCAAAACGTATCAAGACTGCCTCTTTCCGCCTGGCACGCCTACGCTGGCCCAATGCCAAAGTTTTCAGTCTCACCAGTGGAGCTGCCGTTATGAAAATGAATACCGAGTTGGGGTACGTGCCTGTCACCTTCAACGAATTGACCGATGACGAATCATTCTGGAAAGGTTGCGAAGGTTGTATCAACCATGATATATTGGTAGCTAAGAACCGTAAATTCTGCATCTGCACAGCAATGCTTTACGACCCGAAGCTGCACGAAGAGGATAAAATATAAAAATACTAAGGATATGGAAAAG
This sequence comes from Bacteroides muris (ex Fokt et al. 2023), assembly GCF_024704895.1. Taxonomy (NCBI): domain Bacteria; kingdom Pseudomonadati; phylum Bacteroidota; class Bacteroidia; order Bacteroidales; family Bacteroidaceae; genus Bacteroides; species Bacteroides muris (ex Fokt et al. 2023). The sequence goes on from NZ_JAMZEE010000025.1 coordinate 3,404, forward strand.
AAGAAAAAAGTGGTAGTCGCATTCAGCGGCGGTTTGGATACCTCATTTACGGTGATGTACCTTGCCAAAGAAAAAGGGTACGAAGTATATGCAGCTTGCGCCAATACGGGTGGCTTCAGTGCTAAACAGTTGAAGACAAATGAAGAGAATGCCTACAAACTGGGCGCCAAAGAATACGTCACCCTCGACGTGACGCAGGAGTACTACGAGAAAAGCTTGAAATACATGGTATTCGGCAATGTTTTGCGTAATGGTACCTATCCTATCTCTGTTAGTTCCGAACGTATCTTCCAGGCATTGGCCATCGCACGTTATGCCAACGAAATTGGCGCGGATGCCATCGCCCACGGTTCTACGGGTGCGGGTAACGACCAGATTCGTTTCGACATGACTTTCCTCGTCATGGCTCCGGGCGTGGAAATCATCACGCTGACGCGCGACATGGCACTGAGCCGCCAGGAAGAGATTGATTATCTGAATGAACACGGCTTTGCTGCCGACTTCACCAAACTGAAATACTCCTATAACGTAGGTTTGTGGGGCACCTCCATCTGCGGTGGCGAGATTCTGGATTCCGCGCAAGGATTGCCTGAAAGCGCTTACCTGAAACACTGCACCAAAGAGGGCAGCGAGCAGTTGCGCCTCACTTTTGAGAAAGGGGAACTGAAAGCTGTGAACGACGAAACATTCGACGACCCCATCAAAGCCATCCAGAAGGTGGAAGAGATTGGTGCGGCATACGGCATTGGTCGCGACATGCACGTAGGCGATACGATTATCGGTATCAAAGGTCGCGTAGGTTTCGAAGCTGCCGCACCTATGCTGATTATCGGTGCACACAAGTTTCTGGAGAAATATACCTTGAGCAAATGGCAGCAATACTGGAAGGACCAGGTAGCCAACTGGTACGGCATGTTCCTGCACGAAAGCCAATATCTGGAACCGGTAATGCGTGACATCGAAGCCATGCTGGAATCCTCGCAACGTAACGTGAACGGTACGGCTATCCTTGAACTTCACCCGCTCTGCTTCTCTACCGTAGGTGTAGAAAGCAAAGACGACCTTGTGAAAAACAAATTCGGCGAATATGGCGAGATGCAGAAAGGATGGACGGCAGAAGACGCCAAAGGTTTCATCAAAGTAACCTCTACGGCACTGCGCGCTTATTATTCAAATCATAAAGACGAGAAGGAGGGCATATGATTAAAGTAGGAATCATCGGCGGAGCCGGATATACGGCAGGCGAACTGATACGTTTGCTGCTCAACCATCCGGAAGCGGAAATCGTTTTCATAAACAGCTCAAGCAACGCCGGCAACAAAATTACCGACGTACACGAAGGCTTGTACGGCGAAACAGACTTAGTATTCACCGACGAACTGCCGTTGGATGAGATTGATGTACTCTTCTTCTGCACCGCACACGGCGACACGAAGAAATTCCTCGAAAGCCACAACGTGCCCGAGGAACTGAGAATCATCGACCTCTCCATGGACTACCGCATAGCCTCTCCCGAACATGATTTCATCTACGGCCTACCGGAGCTGAACCGCCGTGCCACCTGCAAAGCGAAGCACGTAGCCAATCCGGGCTGCTTTGCCACCTGCATACAGCTGGGTTTGCTGCCGCTTGCCAAACATCTGATGCTGAGCGATGTTATCATAGTGAATGCCATTACCGGAAGTACCGGTGCCGGCGTGAAACCGGGTGCCACAAGCCACTTCAGTTGGCGCAACAACAACATGAGCGTCTACAAAGCTTTCGAGCACCAGCATGTGCCCGAAATCAAGCAATCGCTCAAACAGCTGCAGAACAGTTTCGATGCGGATATTGACTTCATCCCCTACCGTGGCGACTTCCCGCGCGGTATCTTCACCACAATAGTGGTGAAGACCAAAGTGGCCCTGGAAGAAATCGTCCGCATGTATGAAGAATACTACGCCAAAGATTCCTTTACACACATCGTGGAGAAGAATATTGACCTGAAGCAAGTGGTAAACACCAACAAGTGCCTCATCCATCTGGAGAAGCATGGCGACAAACTGCTTATCATTTCCTGCATCGACAACCTTCTGAAAGGTGCCAGCGGACAAGCTGTCCATAACATGAATTTAATGTTTAACCTGGAAGAGACCGTAGGATTACGGTTGAAACCTTCTGCATTCTAAAAAAATGAATTTATTCGACGTATATCCCCTCTTTGACATCAACATCGTCAAAGGAAAAGGCTGCCATGTATGGGACGAGAACGGTACCGAATACCTCGACCTCTACGGTGGCCATGCAGTCATCTCAATCGGACATGCACATCCACATTATGTAGAGATGGTGAGCAACCAAGTTGCTACGTTAGGATTCTACTCAAACTCAGTAATTAACAAGCTGCAACAGCAAGTGGCAGAGCGCCTGGGAAAGGCCTGCGGCTATGACGACTACTCGCTGTTCCTCATCAACAGCGGTGCCGAGGCCAATGAAAACGCCTTGAAGCTCGCCTCCTTCCACAATGGCCGCACCCGTGTGATATCCTTCTCGAAAGCATTCCACGGACGTACCTCACTGGCAGTGGAAGCGACGAACAATCCTAAAATCATCGCTCCCATCAATAACTGCGGACACGTCACCTATCTCCCGCTGAACGACACCGAAGCCATGAAGGCCGAATTGTCCAAAGGAGATGTCTGTGCGGTGATCATCGAAGGCATACAAGGCGTAGGAGGCATCCAGTTGCCGACAGACGAATTCATGCAGGCTCTCCGCCAGACCTGTACGGAACACAACACGGTCTTGATTCTTGATGAAATCCAAAGCGGATACGGACGCAGCGGCAAGTTCTTCGCCCATCAATACAACGGCATCAAAGCCGACATCATCACCGTGGCCAAAGGCATCGGCAACGGTTTCCCGATGGCAGGTGTACTCATCAGTCCAATGTTTACACCAGTCTACGGGCAACTTGGAACCACTTTCGGTGGAAACCACCTGGCTTGCAGTGCCGCTCTTGCTGTGCTGGACGTCATAGAACAAGAAAATCTGATAGAAAATGCAGCACAAGTCGGTGACTTCCTGATGACAGAACTGAGAAAGTTCCCGCAAATCAAGGACGTTCGCGGACGAGGACTGATGATAGGACTGGAATTTGAAGCCCCCATCAAAGAACTGCGTACAAAATTGCTGAAAGAGCAGCATGTATTCACCGGCGTAAGCGGCACGAACGTACTCCGCCTGCTGCCTCCTCTTTGCCTCGGCATGGACGAAGCAAGGGAATTCCTGGAACGTTTCAAAAAAGTACTTTAAAATTCCGGCTCTTTCATTCCGGAAGTCAGAAAGAGTTGTCGGTCTTTAACTCCTTCTGACTCCCGGAATGCCCTTCTCTCATCGCTCCGGGTCTTTAGCCTCCCATACCCAGCCCATTTCCCACTACGACTGAAAGCGTTTCCCTTTCTATGGGAAACGCTTTCAGTCGTAGTGGGAAATGAGTTCCACCCCGGACAAAAATGGTGGAACCGATAACCCGTTCATACATAACGAAGTAACAGAATCAGGCTTTCCAATCGTAATTTTCCGTATAGCGGTCGTAAAGGGGAGCCGTCTCCACGCCTTCACGAAGGAAGAGCGCCGCTATCTTCTCCTGCTCTTCCACGGAAAGAGGGCGCTCTTGATGCAGGATGCGGTAGTAAGTAGGCTTGGAAAAGGAGTGGCGGACACGGGTCATCAGGCCCCGCGCAATGCCATAGGGCACTTCGTTGCACAAGCGGGACACGCCCCACGCCAGACGTATCTTGTCCGCCGGACGAAAATGCCTGCAACGGGTGTCGCCCATGGGATAGGCCGCAGGATTGAGACAGGTGACAAACTCCACCCCGGCGGGTGCATGAACCGCCGCCAGCCTGCGCAGGCAATGCTTGCCGTACGGACAGGCCTCATTAAAGCAATGGGCATATTTCGGGGGCACAAGGCCGTAATCAAACCCGTTATCCATAAACGTTTCTTTTATTATTAGGAAGACAAATATAGCCATAATCTTCCATTCGGCTTTACTTTTTGCCATAAACTTGTCACATTCAGTGATAAAATACATATCTTTGCCCTTCGAAAAGTATTCAGAATAAAACCATCGACATGAAAGCAGCCATCATCGGAGCCGGAAACATGGGCAGTGCCATCGCACGCGGCATGGCAAAGGGAAGTATCGTGCCCGCCACAAGCATCACCGTATCGAACCCCTCACAAGGCAAACTGGACAGGCTGAAAGCCGCATTTCCCGCCCTGCAAGTGACCCGCGACAATCGCGCGGCCGCCAAAGGCGCCGACATGGTGATTCTGGCTGTGAAGCCCTGGCTGATAGAACCGGTCGTCAAGGAGCTGGGCATAGAGGCGGACACCCTGGTGGTGTCCGTAGCGGCAGGCATCTCCTGCGGGCAATTGGCGGGCTACACCGGGAACCTCGGCCAGCCCGTATTCCGCCTCATCCCCAACACCGCCATCAGCGAAATGCAGAGCATGACCCTCATCACCGGAAACAACACCACCGACGAACAGCGCAAACTGATGCTGGACATCTTCTGCGAAATGGGAATGGCCTTATGGCTGCCCGAAGAAAAAATGGCAGCCGCCACAGCCATGACCTCCTGCGGCATCGCCTACGCGCTAAAGTACATCCAGGCAGCCATGCAGGCCGGCATCGAGCTGGGCATCTACCCCAAAGACGGCATGCGCATGGTAGCACAGTCCCTGAAGGGAGCAGCCGAGCTGATTCTGAACAATGACACGCACCCCAGCATCGAGATAGACAAGGTCTGCACCCCCGGAGGAATCACCATCAAGGGAATCAACGAACTGGAGCACGAAGGTTTCACCTCTACCGTGATAAAAGCGATAAAAGCAAGCAAATGAAAACCCATTTAAAACAAATATAATTATGGACGAACAGATCAGACAAATAGCCGAACGCCTGCGCGGACTGCGCGACGTATTGGAACTGACTGCCGACGATATCGCCCGCAACTGCGACATCTCCGCAGAAGAGTACCGCCTTGCCGAAACCGGAGAATTCGACATCTCCGTCAGCATGCTGCAGAAGATAGCACGGCACTACGGCATATCACTGGACGCACTGATGTTCGGGCAAGAGCCCAAAATGAATTCCTACTTCCTGACACGTGCCGAAAAAGGAACCAGTATAGAACGTACCAAGGCATATAAATACCAATCGCTGGCAGCCGGTTTCATCAGCCGCACGGCAGACCCGTTCATCGTGACCGTAGAACCGAAGCCGGACAGCGAGCCGATACATTACAACAGCCATGCCGGTCAGGAGTTCAACCTCGTACTGGAAGGCCGTATGATGGTCAGCATCGACGGCAAAGACTTAATCTTAAATGAAGGAGACAGTCTGTACTTCAACTCCAAACTGCCGCACGGCATGAAGGCGCTTGACGGAAAGACAGTGAAATTCCTGGCAGTAATCATGTAATAAAGTTATGGTAGAAAGATTTTTATCTCAAACATCCTTCACCTCACAGGAGGACTTCATCAAGAACCTGAAGATAAACGTACCGGAGAATTTCAACTTCGGCTACGACGTGGTGGATGCCTGGGCAGCCGAGCAGCCCGACAAACCCGCACTGTTGTGGACCAATGACCAAGGCGAATGCCGGCAGTTCACCTTTGCCGACATGAAACGGTACACAGACATGACGGCTTCCTATTTCCAAAGCCTCGGCATCGGCCGTGGAGACATGGTGATGCTGATACTGAAACGCCGTTACGAATTCTGGTTCAGCATTGTGGCACTGCACAAACTCGGTGCAGTGGTGATTCCCGCCACCCACCTGCTGACGAAGAAAGACATCGTATACCGTTGCAACGCCGCAGACATCAAAATGATAGTCTGCGCCGGCGAAAGCATCATCACCGACCATATCACGGCAGCCATGCCGGACTCTCCTACCGTGAAACATCTGGTAAGCGTCGGACCGGAAGTTGCCGAAGGATTCGAAGACTTCCACAAAGGTATCGAGGCCGCCGCTCCTTTCGTGAAACCGGAACATCCGAACACGAACGACGACATCTCCCTGATGTACTTCACCAGCGGTACTACCGGAGAACCCAAGATGGTGGCGCACGACTTCACCTATCCGTTGGGACATATCGTCACCGGCAGCTTCTGGCACAACTTGAAAGAGAGCAGCCTACACCTCACCATTGCCGACACCGGTTGGGGAAAAGCTGTGTGGGGAAAGCTATACGGGCAATGGATTGCCGGCGCCAACGTATTTGTATACGACCACGAGAAATTCACTCCCGCAGCCATACTGGAGAAGATACAAGATTATCACGTCACGTCGCTTTGTGCGCCGCCCACCATCTTCCGATTCCTCATTCACGAAGACCTTACTAAGTACGACTTATCCAGCCTGGAATACTGCACCATCGCCGGAGAAGCATTGAACCCCGCCGTGTTTGATACCTTCAAGAAGTTGACGGGCATCAAGCTGATGGAGGGCTTCGGACAGACCGAAACGACCCTTACCGTTGCCACCATGCCGTGGATGGAACCGAAACCCGGCAGCATGGGATTGCCAAATCCGCAATACGACGTAGACCTGATAGACAACGACGGCCGTTCTGTGGAAGCCGGTGAGCAGGGACAGATTGTAATCCGTACCGGCAAAGGCAAACCGCTGGGATTGTTTAAGGAATACTACCGCGATGCCAACCGCACCCACGAGGCATGGAACAACGGCATTTACTACACGGGAGACGTAGCCTGGAAAGACGAAGACGGCTACCTCTGGTTCGTGGGCCGCGCCGACGACGTCATCAAAAGTAGCGGCTACCGCATCGGCCCGTTCGAAGTGGAAAGTGCATTAATGACCCACCCAGCCGTAGTGGAATGTGCCATTACCGGTGTGCCCGATGAAATCCGCGGCCAAGTGGTAAAAGCTACGATTGTGTTGGCAAAAGAGTACAAGGCACGCGCCGGAGAAGAGCTTGCCAAGGAGTTACAGAACTACGTGAAGAAAGTGACGGCTCCCTACAAATATCCGCGTGTCATCGAGTTCGTCGATGAACTCCCCAAAACCATCAGCGGGAAAATCCGCCGTGTGGAAATCCGGGAGAACAACCGGAAATAATACTCGTCACCCGGCATCTGAACCATAAGGCAGCATCCGGACGAATGAATAAGGAGGGGATAAGATTGAAGTCTGCCATTCTATTGATGATTTCTGTTTTACCCCCTCTTTTACAGACAGTTGCCTCATTGTGAACACCAAAAGGAGGAAAAAACTATATTTGCACGAAATTAAACTTCACTTGGAACATTTATAAACAAGAAAGACCGACACGGCATATGAAAAATAGAATGCAGATATGGAAAATACTGGCTTTCTTAGGAGCGGCACTTTCCTTGTCTGATACAATATACGCCCAGCAGTGGACATCCGATAGTCATTCGGAATACAAACGGGATACACTCCCTTTCTCACAGCGCTTCATCCATAGATTAGGCGTAGAAGGGCGTGCCGGATATATTTTTCAGACCAACCCTTTTCTGGAGTACTTCAACCACCAATACAAGGCCATGAAAAATGCCTATGTCGGTCATCTGAAATACTCCTTCCAACTCCGTCCGCACACCGCTGCCGACCAAGCCTATATAGGAGCCTATCAAGGAATCGGGGTCGGCTATTTCAACTTCGGCAATCCGGAAGAGCTGGGCAACTCGCTGGCCGTCTACCTGTTTCAAGGGGGACGCATCGCCCGATTCAGCCCCCGCATATCCTTGAACTACGAATGGAACTTCGGCGCATCTTTCGGCTGGAAACCCTACGACGGCCAAGACAACCCGGAGAACCAGATTATCGGCTCGAAAGTGAATGCTTATCTCAATGTGAACCTTTACTTAAAGTGGGCGCTCTCCCCCAAATTCGACCTGATGATAGGAGCTACCGGAAGCCACTTTTCCAACGGAAATACCCAATATCCCAACTCCGGTCTGAACACGGTGGACTGCAAAGTGGGGCTAGCATACAACTTTAACCGCAGAGCGGATGAGCTCACCCAGTCATGGCAACGCCCTATCATTCCTCCATTCCCCCGCCACGTCAGCTACGACCTGACTTTGTTCGGCTCCTGGCGAAAGAAAGCAGTGGATCATGAGGGCAGTAGTGGCCAGGTACCCGCACCCGGCACTTACAACGTGTTCGGTTTCAGCTTTGCACCCATGTACAACTTCGGTTATAAGTTCCGTGCCGGTGTGGCTCTGGACGGCGTATACGACCACAGCGCGAACATGAAGGAATCGTACGATGAAGAGAACGGCTTCCATACTCCGCCCGCCAAGAAGCAGATGGCATTGGGCTTATCCGCCCGCGGAGAACTTGTCATGCCCTACTTCACGGTAGGTATCGGTCTGGGGGCCAACATTCTGCACGGTGGTGGTGACATGAAGTCTTTCTATCAGATTCTTGCCCTGAAAATAGACGTAACACGCAATTCGTATCTCCATATAGGATATAACCTCCGGGAATTTCATGAGCCCAATTATCTGATGTTGGGCATCGGCTATCGGTTCAACAACAAACGCCCCAAGCTGTTCTGAACAATAAAGAGGAAGCTATTCATATAAATTCTTTCTTTCATCGGTAAGCACATGCCAATAAGGAAAAACAAAGTGTTCTCCACAATAAGAACAACTTGTTCCATTAAGGAAAACACTTTGTCCGCTACGGTTTATAAATATTTATCCACTCCATTTGCACAGCGTACCGTCTTCCGTTCATCCAGCATTCTCATATACTGCAAATTCTTAGCTTTATTGTACAATAAAATAGAAAAGCTTGGATACGGATGTTTCAGAACCGCAACAAATTCTTTCTTCTAAAGCACTCATATCCAACGAATAACAGAGACAAAAGAAAAGGGACGAACCGTGAAAAACACGATTCGTCCCTTAGAGTACTCGAAGCGGGACTTGAACCCGCACAGCCGCAATGGCCAAAGGATTTTAAGTCCTTCGTGTCTACCATTCCACCATTCGAGCATCCTAAGAAAGGGAAAAAGAGAGCGGAAAACGAGACTCGAACTCGCGACCCTAACCTTGGCAAGGTTATGCTCTACCAACTGAGCTATTTCCGCATTTGGATAACGGGTGCAAAGATAAACAGTTTTCCCGTTTCTGCCAAATTTTTTTTTATAAAAGTACAGTACTCGAACCGGGACTTGAACCCGTAGAACCTTTTACCTGCCCAGCAACTCTTTCTCTGCAGCTTGCATGGTAGCAAAATCGAAGCCCTCTACCACTTTCTGCATCAAGGCAGAGATATCATCGTTGCAAAGGTTTCCTATACTGCCTTCATGGGTATGGTGTACTTCTTTGCTATGCGAAAAGTTCCCGGCTTCAATATCCAGTCCCACCTTCTTGTAGGCATCGCGAAAAGGCATCCCTTCACGTGCCAAACGGTTGACTTCCTCCACACTGAAAATAAGCAGATACTTGTCATCATCAAGAATATGCTCGTTTACATTGATTTCATTCATAATGTAAGTTGTCATCTGCAGACAGTCTTTCAGTTCCTGAAAAGCAGGCAGAAAGACCTCTTTGATAATCTGCAAGTCACGGAAATAGCCGGAAGGAAGATTGTTGGCTATCATCATAATCTGCTGGGGAAGGGACTGCAATTTGTTGCACTTGGCACGCGTCAACTCAAAGACGTCCGGGTTCTTCTTGTGAGGCATGATGCTGGAACCGGTAGTGCAATCATCCGGCAGCTTCACAAAACCGAAGTTCTGACTGTTGAACATACATGCGTCAAAAGCCAATTTCGATATGGTTCCGGCCACACTGGCAAGGGCAAAAGCTACATTACGCTCCATCTTGCCACGCCCCATCTGGGCATACACTACGTTGTAGTTGAGGGAATCAAATCCCAAAAGACGGGTAGTCATCGTACGGTTCAGCGGGAATGAGGAACCGTATCCCGCAGCAGACCCCAAAGGATTGCGGTTGCACATCTTGAAAGCAGCCTGAAGGAACATCATATCGTCCACCAGGCTCTCGGCGTATGCCCCAAACCAAAGTCCGAAAGAAGACGGCATGGCTATCTGCAAGTGTGTATAGCCCGGCATCAGTACATCCTTGTAGCGTTCGCTCTGCATAACCAGCACATGGAACAATTGTTCCACAGCTTCCGCCACCTCCTTTATCTCTGTACGGGTAAAGAGCTTCAAATCGAGCAACACCTGGTCGTTACGCGAACGTCCGCTGTGTATTTTCTTACCTATATCACCCAAGTTACGCGTCAGCATAAGTTCCACTTGCGAGTGAACGTCTTCCACTCCCTCTTCTATCACAAATTCTCCGCGCTCGGCCATTGCATAGATTTCCTTCAATTCGGCCAGCAATTGCCGCAGTTCTTCTTTCATCAACAAACCAATGCTTTCAAGCATCGTGATGTGCGCCATGGAACCCAACACATCGTGCTTTGCCAAATAAAGGTCCATTTCACGGTCACGGCCTACCGTGAAGCGTTCGATATCTTTATTTACCTGAATGGATTTTTCCCAAAGTTTCTGAGCCACGTTGTTTCTAATGATTAATAGTTAATAATTAATATTGTATCATCGCCAACATATCTGCCATTTTCTCCAGTCCTTCCTGCAAAGGCTTTTGTACCATAGTCTTCATAAACGGGTTTATATCCATGCCGATGGTAAGCTTCATTTTGCATTCAGTTTCGGTAACGGGTACAATCTGTATCCACAGATTGAAGGGCAACGGTGAAGTGGTTGTTGCAAACTTGATACACTTGCAAGGTTCCTTTTCCACAATTTGTAACGTAATCTTTCCTACAGGAGCCACTTCTATCGTTATGCTTTCTGCATCAAAACTAAAACTCTTCACATTGTTTTCAGGCAAACGGTCTTTCACTTTCTCCAGATTGCTCAGGTCGGAAAGCTTTTCATAAACAGCTTCTTGTGAAGCCGGTACAACTTTCACTCCACTCTCAAATTTCGTCATAATCAGTCGTATTCAAAAAGAAAAAAAGAACTATCCGGACAGAATCTATCCGAATGGCTCTTTTATCCATATCAATATTTTTACAAATAAGTTCTTATTTTCCAGATTCCCAATGTGCAGGGTCTTTACGCCATTCATTCAGAGTCTCCACATCTCCTTCCTCGATATAGCCCGTACGCAGTGCCACTTCCAGTACAGCCTCGTAATTGGTCAGTGTCACCAAAGGTACTTTGGCATCCTTAAATGCCTTCTCAGCAACTGGGAAACCATAAGTATAGGCAGCCACCATACCGATGACCTCACATCCGTCACGACGGATAGCTTCTACAGCCTTTAAGCTACTTCCACCCGTAGAAATCAAATCTTCCACGACTACCACCTTCATACCGGGACGAAGTTCACCTTCAATCAAATTCTCCAGTCCATGGTCTTTCGGAGTGGAGCGTACATATACAAATGGCAGGCTCAATGCATCGGCCACCAAGGCACCTTGCGGAATAGCTCCCGTTGCCACACCGGCAATGGCATCCACCTGTCCGAAACGTTCCAAAATCAGACGCGTAATTTCAATCTTCACGAAATTACGGAGAGAAGGATAAGAAAGGGTTTTGCGGTTATCACAATAAAACGGAGACTTCCATCCGGATGCCCAAGTAAACGGGTTAGCCGGTTGTAGCTTAATCGCTTTTATCTTCAGCAACTTCTCTGCAAACAATCTTTCTAAAGTTTTCATAGCAAAACTAATCTATATATGATAAATATGGCGCAAAAATACGGAAACAGAATGAGAATTAAAAAGAGAAAGCCGATAATTTTCATTCGGAGTAGTCATTTTCCCCTGAAACCTCTATGCAACGACATATATCCTTCATTTCGAACCCCCTGCTCAAGGCAAAACGCATCAATTTACCATTCAGTTCATACTCATTTTCGGCACGGACGCTTTTACGCTTTGCCGCCAGCAGCTTCTGCAGAACAGAGTGGTATTCTTCTTCATCAATCTCGTTCAAATAGGGCCAATAGACAGACGAAGATATCTTTTTCAACTGGAGCGCCTGCCTTATCTTCATCTTGCCCCATTTGGCAAAACGGTATTTGTCGTTGATGAAAGCACGACAGAAGCGCTCTTCATCAATGTACTTTTCTTGCTCCAAACGATTGATGATACGGTCTATGGCATCATAGGCAATGCCCCAGCGTTGCAGTTTTTCTGCAATCTCCGCCCGGCAATGCTCGGCAGTGGAGCAATATGCCGCCACTCTGTTCAAAGCTTCTGTTTCAGTTATTTCCATCGTTCTGCAATTACGTACCGGTCGTTGCCGGAGATATCTTTTCGGATACGGACATTCGCATAGCCTTGCTTGCGAAGCATCGAAGCGACAGCCTCTCCAAATGCCCGGTTAATTTCAAAATAGAGTTGGCCGCCGGCCGTCAGCATTCTCCGTCCCAGTTCACCTATACACCGATAGAAACGGAGCGGGTCGCTGTCCGGAACAAACAAAGCCTCCGAAGGTTCCCAGTTCAAGACATTAGGCTCCATGTCCCGCTTTTCTGTTTCCGTAACATAAGGTGGATTACTGACGATTACATCAAAACAGTCATCCTCAGCAGGTTGATACGTCAGGACATCACGCTGTACAAATTGTACGGAAGCCTGCAGCAAACGGTTATTACCGTCGGCTATGGCAAGAGCTTCTCCGGAAATATCCCAAGCGGTTACTTCCGCCTCCGGCAACTCCTTAGACAAAGTGACGGCAATGCACCCGCTTCCGGTACCAATGTCGAGAATACGGGAAGCCGGAGCGATTTCCTTCAACATCGCCTCCACCAGTTCTTCCGTTTCAGGACGGGGAATAAGTACCCCCGACGCCACCTGAAAAGTACGTCCCAGGAAACGGGCAGCACCCTGCACATACTGTATGGGCTCAAAATTGCACAGACGGGAAAGAATGCTTTCCAATTCCCTTTCATTGTTTGGAGATAAAATCATATCTTTGCCCAGGTAATAGTCAATATTACTCTGACCAAACATTTCACAGCAGACAATACGCGAAAGGTTGGCCGCCTCCCGGGGAGGATAGCACTCCTGCAAAGCGCTGCGGATATGTGAAACGGTTACATTCATTCGGAGTCCGGTTTTATTCGGGCTGCAAAAGTAATCATTAATTTTGATTATTCAACCAAAAGATAAGCAAGGACATGAATTCAGAAGAAGAGAAATACATGCTGCGGTGCATCCAACTGGCACGAAACGGGCAATGCAATGCAGCGCCCAACCCGATGGTAGGAGCAGTAATAGTATGTGACGGGAAAATCATAGGCGAAGGATACCATGTGCGCTGCGGAGAAGCCCACGCCGAGGTCAACGCCATCCGTTCCGTGAAAGACACATCCCTACTGAGGCAGTCCACCATTTACGTCAGCCTGGAACCGTGTTCGCACTATGGCAAAACTCCTCCATGTGCAGACCTCATCATCGAGAAGCAGATTCCACGCATCGTCATCGGGTGCGGAGATCCTTTCTCCAAGGTTGCGGGCCGGGGCATACAGAAACTGAAGGATTCCGGACGTGAAGTTATTGTCGGAGTGCTGGAAGCAGAATGTCGGCAGCTCATCCGCAGGTTCATCACCTTCCATACTTTGCGACGCCCCTACATCACCTTGAAATGGGCGGAATCTTCAGACGGATACATCGATTACTCCCGCACGGACGGCAAACCAATCATTCTCTCCAGCCCGCTGACCTCAATGATGGTGCACAAAAAACGGACAGAGCACAGTGCCATATTAGTAGGTACCCGTACGGCTGAACTGGACAATCCCGGCCTGAATGTCCGCCATTGGCATGGTCATTCACCGGTACGTATCGTGCTGGACCGGCAACAAAAGCTATCCCCCAACCTTCACCTATTTGACGGTAGCGTGCCGACCCTCGTTTTTACAGAAGCCCCGCACGCTCCGCTACCGAATACAGAGTATCTGCCGGTCAGCGACTACCGGCAGAACATACTCCCCGAAATCATGGAAACGCTGTATACACGCGGATTACAATCCCTTTTGGTAGAGGGTGGCAGCCAAACGCTCCAATCCTTCATTGATGCCGGACTGTGGGACGAAATCTTTGTAGAAGAAGCCCCGTGCCTCCTACGCTCCGGAGTCAAAGCACCCAAAGTCAGCGACAGACATCCTTTTATGAAAGAACATTTCTTTAATAGAAATTTTCGCCATTATACGGCCGTAAACAAAATCTAGAAGCGTGCTTCAATCCTGTTCAGTATTATCCCAAAGATTCCAAGAACGGATTGGCACACACTTTCCAAACAGTCTGCCATCAGCTTTGCGCCGCCCTCTTTCCGCGTCTGTTCCGTATCATCATAGTGTACGGGGGCGGGCAAGGAAAAATGAGGCTACGAGGCCTTGAATGGAATCGTCCCTTCAGACCGGCACATTATGTGCCACATGTTTTTCAAACATCGTAAAAAATCATCAACAGCCTCATTCCAGGACTTTTCTATCGGGAAAAACAATCTTATTATCTATAATTTTATATAAAACTTCTACGTAAAGCTGTTTATAGAAAAAAATGTTCCTATTTTTGCAACTTGTAAATAAACACTAACTTTCAAAATGAGAATAAAGTTTCTATCAGTAATTGCGAGTTTTCTTATTGTGTCATTTGCTCTAAGTTCATGCCTTGACTCTGACGACAATTATGAATTCAGCTCCGATGCTACTATACATGCTTTTGGTATTGATACCATACATGGCAAACATTACAAATTTACAATTGACCAGCTTAAAAGACTCATCTATAACAGGGATTCCTTGCCCGTAGGTTCGGATACCATCATCGACCGTATTTTAATTGATACTATGGACGTTACCGGTTGGATAACTTCAGGTTCGCCTACCGACACGGTATTTGTCATGTCGGACTCCGTAGATTTAAGACCCGCCATGAACAACGATGCCGGCATGCTATTCAAAGCACATGCCGCCGATGGCATTACAATCCGAGAATATAAACTGAAAAT
Organism: Bacteroides muris (ex Fokt et al. 2023); assembly: GCF_024704895.1. Classification (NCBI taxonomy): domain Bacteria; kingdom Pseudomonadati; phylum Bacteroidota; class Bacteroidia; order Bacteroidales; family Bacteroidaceae; genus Bacteroides; species Bacteroides muris (ex Fokt et al. 2023). The sequence goes on from NZ_JAMZEE010000025.1 coordinate 18,461, forward strand.
TAATGTACATCTGCAAGACCCGGACTCACTCGTCTGGACAGACATGCAGAAAAGAGGGAATGTATTCTCCAATACCATCAATTTAGGCCAGCAAAAAGCGGTTGTACTGGGAGATGAACTGTTTGTCTACACTTCCAACACTAGCGCCTACAGGACATCGACCGCGCCCGATGAATACAACTGGAGTGAGATTAATGTCAGCAACCTCCCCTCAGATGTAAAGCTGACATCTGCCGTAGAGTATAACGATGCACTCTATATGGTGACGAAAAGCAAAAAAGTATTCAGCTCCACTGATGGCGCCGCTTGGACAGAAGTCACCACATTGGGAGACAATGTCATAGTCCTCATCAATGGTTTCTCTGACCGGCTTTCGGGCATTGTGGAAATCAACGGAAAGCAATATTTCAATATATGTAAAGACGGAAAGAATTGGGAAGCGGAAAACACGGCTGACAACCTTATCCTTGAGGAAGTACCGGCAGGATTCCCTACCGAAAACATATCCACAACCCAGACCCGAACCGGCAATGGTGTAGAGAAGGTGATTCTGGTAGGAATGCCGCCGGTCAGTGAAAAAGAGACAATACCCTGGTTCTCATTGGACGGCAAAGGTTGGGCTAGTTTGGACAACACAATGTACGACACATATTGTCCCAGCATAGTGAACCCCGCCATCATGTTCTATGGCGGTATGCTCTATTGTTTTGGAGGAGAACTTGACGCCATCTACAGCTCCATCACGGGCATTGCGTGGAGCCAGACAGAAACCAAATTCCTGCTACCTCAGGAATTCAAAGGTAAAGGAGCGTATTCCATCATAGTGGAACCGACGAAAGACAAGACAGTGGCCCCGGCAGACAAACGGGACTTCATTTGGGTAATATTCGGCGGTAACGGAACCAAGAATGAGGTATGGCGCGGACGTCTTAACAGATTGGGCTTCGAAATACAATAATAATGATGTCATACAAGGAAGAAATCGATCTAAACCGGATACCACAGCATGTGGCGATTATCATGGACGGTAACGGACGGTGGGCCAAGCAGCGTGGACACGAACGTAGCTATGGACATCAGGCCGGTGCGGAAACTGTGCATATCATTGCAGAGGAAGCCGCTAAATTAGGAGTCAGATACCTTACTTTATATACGTTCTCTACCGAGAACTGGAATCGTCCGTCGGACGAGGTAGCCGCCCTGATGGGACTGCTCTTCGACTCCATAGAGGAAGAGACGTTCATGAAGAACAATATCAGCTTCCGAGTAATAGGAGATATTGAAAAACTGCCTGCCAACGTACAGCAACGGCTCATCACTTGTGTGGCACACACCTCCCACAACACGGGAATGTGTCTAGTGCTGGCATTGAGTTACTCTTCCCGTTGGGAAATAACGGAAGCTGCCCGACAAATGGCCGGTCTGGTACAGAAAGGTGAGTTAAAGCCCGAGCAAATTGACAGTGAACTCATATCCCGCCATCTGACAACCAGCTTCATGCCCGACCCCGACTTGCTGATACGCACCGGAGGCGAACTCCGCCTCAGCAACTACATGCTATGGCAATGCGCCTATTCGGAACTCTATTTCTGTGATACTTACTGGCCCGACTTCCGCGAAGAAGAACTACGTAAAGCCATATGTGACTATCAGAAACGCGAACGCAGGTTCGGCAAGACCAGCGAGCAAATCAATTAATCAACGGACACCCAATATAGTAAATAGTAAATTGTAAAATAGTAAATAAAAAGATGCACTATCGTATTTTCTCCATACTCGTAACGTTTGTCTGCCTTTTCGGCTGCACTCTGACAACAGCAGCACAGGACATAAACAACACCGATGAAGCCGAAAAGCCGGTTATACTCTATTCGGGAACCCCCAAGAAGTATGAAATAGCCGACATTAAAGTTGAAGGAGCCCAAAACTATGAGGATTATGTAATTGTCGGATTGTCCGGACTGTCCAAAGGGCAGACCATCACCGTGCCGGGTGATGAAATTACACAAGCTTGTAAGCGCTACTGGCGCCATGGTCTGTTCTCGGACGTGGAAATCACAGCAGACAAAATTGAGGGTGACAAAATCTGGCTGACCATTCGTCTGACGATGCGTCCGCGTGTTTCCGACATCCGCTACAACGGTGTGAAAAAGTCGGAGCGTGAAGATTTGGAAAGCAGAATCGGTATGATAAAGGGTGGGCAGATTACACCTAATCTGGTGGACCGTGCCAAGACCCTGATAAAACGATACTTTGACGACAAGGGCTTCAAGAATGCAGATGTAATCATCACTCAACGGGATGATCCGGAAAAGAAAAATGAAGTGATTGTCAACATCGACATCGACAAAAAAGAGAAAGTGAAAGTACATCAAATCACCATCACAGGCAACGAAGTCCTCGCAACCAAGAAGCTGAAGCGTGTAATGAAGAAAACAAACGAAAAGGGCAAACTGATCAATCTGTTCCGCACCAAGAAATTCATTGAGGACAACTACGAAGCGGACAAACAGTTAATCATCGATAAATACAACGAACTGGGTTATCGCGACGCCATTATCGTGACAGACAGCATCAAGCCTTATGATGACCGCACGGTGGACATCTTCATGCAGATTGAGGAAGGACAGAAATACTACCTCCGCAATGTAACTTGGGTAGGTAACACACTTTATCCTTCCGAACAACTGAACTTCCTCCTCCAGATGAAGAAGGGCGACGTCTACAACCAAAAGCTGCTTGAAGAACGTACAATGACCGACGACGATGCCATCGGCAACCTCTACTACAACAACGGTTATCTGTTCTACAGCCTCGAACCGGTGGAAGTAAACATCGTGGGCGACTCCATCGACCTAGAAATGCGTATCTACGAAGGCCGCCAGGCTACCATCAACAAAGTCAGCATCAACGGTAACGACCGTTTATATGAAAACGTGGTACGCCGTGAACTCCGTACCCGTCCGGGCGAACTCTTCAGCCGTGAGGACCTGATGCGTTCCATGCGTGAAATCCAGCAGATGGGACACTTCGACCCCGAACAAATCCAACCCGACATCCAACCGAGACCGGAAGACGGCACGGTAGACATCGGTTACGACCTTGTATCCAAAGCCAATGACCAAGTAGAGTTCTCTGCCGGTTGGGGACAAACGGGTATTATCGGTAAGTTAAGTCTGAAGTTCACCAACTTCTCTCTGTCCAACCTGCTACATCCGGGTGAGAACTACCGTGGTATTCTCCCGCAAGGTGACGGTCAGACGTTGACCATCAGCGGCCAGACCAATGCCAAATACTATCAGTCATACAGCGTTTCATTCTATGACCCGTGGTTTGGCGGTAAACGCCCGAACGCGTTCTCCGTATCAGCTTTCTATTCCCGCCAGACCGACATCAGTAGCCGTTATTACAATTCGGCCTACATGAACAGCTATTACAACAGCTTTTATAGCGGTATGTATGGCTACGGTATGTACAACTACGGCAGCTACAATAACTACGAGAATTATTACGACCCGGACAAATCTATCCAGATGTATGGTCTCGCAGTGATGTTCGGTAAGCGTTTGAAATGGCCGGATGACTACTTCCAGTTCACAGCCGAGTTGTCTTATCAACGTTATGTTCTGAGTGACTGGCAGTACTTCCCGGTTACCAACGGTAAGTGTAACAACCTCAGCCTCAACCTGACCTTGTCCCGTAGCTCTATCGACAATCCGATTTATCCACGCCAAGGTTCCGAATTCTCGTTGTCTGCACAAATCACACCGCCTTTCTCTCTGTTTGACGGTACCGATTACAGCAAGTACAGCACCAGCAGTCAGGAAGACATGAACAAGATGCACAAGTGGATTGAATATCACAAGTGGAAATTCAAATCCAAAATCTATATCCCGTTGATGGACCCGATTACCGTTAAACGTACTCCGGTATTGATGGGACGTGTAGAATTCGGTCTGCTAGGACACTACAACAAATACAAAAAATCTCCGTTCGAAACGTTTGACGTAGGTGGTGACGGTATGACCGGCTACTCCAGCTATGCTACAGAAAGTATTGCCCTCCGCGGTTATGAGAACAGTTCATTGACTCCATACCGTTCTGAAGGTTATGCCTATACACGTCTCGGACTGGAATTAAGATATCCTTTGATGCTCGAAACAAGTACCAGTATTTATGCGTTAACGTTTGTAGAAGCCGGTAATGCATGGCATGATGTCAATAAGTTCAATCCGTTCGAATTGAAGCGTTCAGCCGGTGTCGGTGTCCGCATCTTCCTCCCGATGATTGGTATGATGGGTATTGACTGGGCTTACGGTTTCGACAAGATAATGGGTTCCTCGCAATATGGTGGCAGCCAGTTCCACTTCATCTTGGGACAGGAATTCTAAGTAATGGACGATTGATAATTGACAATTAACGCAGTATCGTTATGAAGAAGAGTTTATTGATTCTTTTTACGCTGTTTGCAGTAAGCACAACAGCCAGTGCACAGAAGTTCGCCTTGATTGATATGGAATATATCCTGGAAAATATTCCTGCCTATGAACGTGCCAACGAACAACTGGAACAAGTTTCCAGACAATGGCAGAGTGAAGTTGAAAAGATTTCCGAAGAAGCCAAGACTTTGTACAAGAACTATCAGTCTCAGATTGCTTCCCTTTCTGAAACACAGAGAGGCAAAAAGGAGGAAGAGATTGTCGCTAAAGAAAAATCGGCAGCCGAACTGCGCCGCAAATATTTCGGTCCGGAAGGCGAGCTATATAAGAAACGTGAAAGTCTGATGCAACCTATTCAAGATGAAATATACAATGCTGTAAAGGAAATTGCTACACAGAACGGATATGCAGTAGTTGTAGACCGTGCTTCCGCATCAAGTATCATTTTTGCCTCACCAAGTATTGACGTCAGCAATGAGGTACTTGCAAGACTGGGATATTCAAATTAATTTCATACATTTGTTTCGGAATATAGACTCTTCAGGATTAAAAATAAGCTTGCTTATTTTGTATTGCGTTCAGTTTGCGCTATATTTGCCCCCGATGAATAATCATTCAAATAAATAATAAACATTATGCTTAAAAAAATCGCACTACTCGTAGTTATGTTCGCCCTCCCGCTGGGAGTTATGGCGCAAGCTAAATTCGCCCACATGAATTCTCAGGAAGTAATCGCTGTTATGCCTGAATTTACCAAAGCTCAAGCTGACTTAGACGCCATGTCTAAAAAATACCAGGATGAAATGCAGCGTACCAACGAAGAATTCCAAAAGAAGTATCAGGAATTCCTGGCACAAGCCGACTCTCTGCCGAAAAACATTGCAGAAAGACGCCAGAAAGAGTTGCAAGATATGGCTCAACGTCAAGAACAGTTCCAGCAAGAAGCTTATCAAAGCATGCAGAAAGCACAGCAAGATGCCATGGCTCCCATCTATCAGAAACTGGACGAAGCCATTCAGGCTGTGGGCAAAGCTGAAAGCGTTGTCTACATTTTCGACTTGGCTCGTACCCCGATACCTTTCGTTGGAGCACAGAGCATTGATGTAACCGCCAAAGTTAAAACGCAATTGGGCATTAAATAATAGAATTATTTATAATAGAGCAAGCGCGGATAGTTTTGTCCGCGCTTATTTTTTATACATTACTGAGAAATTTGAATTATCTTTGCATGACACATAGCCTTTAGAACGCATGAAACAAACATTACCTTCTGCAGCCGGTCCCATCGGAATATTCGATTCCGGATATGGTGGACTGACTATCCTAAGCAAGATACGGGAAGCACTTCCCCAATATGATTACATTTATCTGGGTGACAACGCACGTGCGCCTTACGGAACCCGCTCGTTCGAGATTGTCTATGAATTCACTTTACAGGCAGTCACCAAACTATTCGAGATGGGTTGCCACCTCGTCATCCTGGCATGCAATACAGCTTCGGCAAAAGCCCTGCGCAACATACAAATGAATGATTTGCCTCGTCTCGACCCAATGCGCCGTGTGTTGGGAGTAATCCGTCCGACTGTAGAATGTATAGGGAGCATTACCCAAAGCCGCCATGTGGGAGTGCTTGCCACGGCAGGAACCATCAAGTCGGAATCCTATCCGCTGGAAGTGCATAAACTCTTCCCCGACATAAAAGTGAGCGGTGAAGCTTGCCCTCTATGGGTATCACTCGTAGAAAACAATGAGGCACAAGGTGAGGGTAGCGACTACTTCATACGCAAGAACATCAACAACCTGCTAATCAAAGACACGGAAATAGACACCGTCATCCTGGGCTGCACGCACTTCCCGTTGCTGTTGCCTAAGATACAGCAATACATGCCCGACGGCATCACAACCGTCACCCAAGGGGAACTGGTGGCAGACAGCCTGAAAGACTATCTTCACCGCCATCCGGAAATGGACAGAAAATGCACCAAAGGCGGAAGATGCGTCTACCGCACCACAGAATCGGAGGAGAAATTCACAGAATCGGCTTCCACTTTCCTGAATGAATCGATAAGAGTTGAGAGGATTGAACTATAAATCCGTCAGCATTAAGCATTAAAACAAAAACATTTGTTATCTTTGTAAGACAAAAACCTCTAAATTCATACCATCATGAAAGAAGAAGACAAAAGCAAACTTGTTGAGGTGTTCACCGGTTCACCGTGGGAAGCAGAACTAGTAAAGAGCTTGCTGGGAAATAGTGATATTGAAGCTGTAACAAAAGACGGAATGGTAGTAAACGTTGTACTGCCTGCCACTGCGGTAGATGTTTCCGTTCTCGTCAATGAGAAAGACTCCGAAGCTGCCATGGAAGTAGTCTGCGAATACGAAAAGAAACACAATGGGGATTGATTTCAATAGAATTGCCATCAAGATAGGCAGCAATGTTTTGACACGTCGTGACGGTACTCTCGACATTACCCGTATGTCCGCTTTGGTAGACCAGATAGCCGAGCTACACAAAGCCGGCATAGAAATAATACTAGTTTCTTCCGGAGCCGTTGCTTCGGGACGTAGCGAAGTGTGCCCCGCCAAGAAGCTGGATAGTGTAGACCAGCGCCAGCTTTTTTCCGCCGTGGGACAAGCCAAGCTCATCAACCGTTACTACGAGCTGTTCCGGGAGCATGGCATTTCCGTAGGACAAGTACTCACAATGAAAGAGAACTTCTCCACCCGCCGCCATTACCTCAACCAAAAAAACTGTATGACCGTAATGTTGGAGAACGGCGTTATTCCCATTGTCAACGAAAACGACACCATTTCTGTAAGCGAACTGATGTTTACCGACAACGACGAGCTGTCCGGTCTGATAGCCTCCATGATGGATGCTCAGGCACTAATCATTCTCAGCAATATAGATGGTATCTATGACGGTTCACCCACCGACCCGGGTTCTCGGGTTATCCGTGAAATAGGACAAGACAAGGACCTCTCCTCCTACATACAAACTTCCAAGTCCAGCTTCGGGCGCGGTGGCATGCTGACCAAAACCAACATTGCCCGTAAAGTGGCAGATGAAGGCATCACAGTTATCATAGCTAACGGGAAGCGGGACAACATCCTCGTGGAAATAATGAAGAATGAAAGATTAAGGATGAAGGATAAAGGATGGGACTGTCCCATCACTCCGGACGACAATCCCTCATCCTTAATCCCTAACCCTTTAAACTATACCCGCTTCATTCCGTCTCCGGAACCGGTATCAAGTATCAAGAAATGGATTGCGCACAGTGAAGGGTTTGCCAAAGGTGAGCTGCACATCAATCATCGTGCCACCGAACTGCTTTTCTCGGACAAAGCAGTAAGCATCCTCCCAGTAGGTATCACTGACATTATAGGTGAGTTCGAGAAGGATGACATCGTACGGATTATCGACTTCAACGGTAAACCCATCGGTGTGGGAAAAGCCAACTGCGACTCCAGTCAGGCGCGGGAAACAATGGGAAAACATGGAAAGAAATCCGTAGTGCACTACGACTACCTATATATAGAATAAACCACAGACGAATATTATCCCACGATATATATTTATACTTGCATATTTATCACCCTATATTCAATGAGGAAATGAACTTAAACAAAACTTTTGTCGCCGTACAAGATGCCAGCCGTAATATGTTAGCATTGAGCGACAAAAAAAACAACCAGATATTACTGTCTGTCGCAGACGCTGCCATAAATAAAACAGACTTCATTCTGAGTGAAAACCAGAAGGATTTGGAGCATATGCCTTCTACCGACCCTAAATACGACCGCCTGAGACTGACAAAAAGCCGTTTGCAGGACATTGCTGCGGATATCCGCAACGTAGCTGCCCTCCCTTCTCCTTTGGGAAAGGTGCTTAAAGAAAGTATATTGCCCAACGGATTGAAGATAAAAAGGGTCAGTGTGCCTTTTGGTGTCATAGGCATTATCTACGAAGCTCGTCCCAACGTCAGTTTCGATGTATTCTCACTCTGCCTTAAAAGCGGAAATGCCTGTATTCTGAAAGGCGGGAGCGATGCAGATTATTCCAACCGTGCCATAATCAGCGTGATACACGAAGTACTGGAACATTTCAATGTAGATACACACATCGTGGAACTGCTTCCTGCCGACAGAGAGGCGACTGCCGAACTACTGCACGCCAACGATTATGTAGATTTGATAATTCCGCGCGGCAGCAGCAGCCTGATAAACTTCGTACGTCAGAATGCCACAGTACCGGTTATAGAGACTGGCGCCGGCGTATGCCATACGCTCTTCGACCGCTATGGCGATATAAGCATAGGTCCATCCATCATTGCCAATGCCAAGACACGCCGCGTCAGTGTATGCAATGCTTTAGATTGCCTGATTATTGAAGCCGACAGCCTGGCCAATTTGCCCGACCTATGCCTGCCGCTGCAATCAAGCAATGTAGAGATATTTGCCGATGAACCTGCCTACCACAGCCTGCTTGGCAAATATCCCGCCGATTTGTTGAGACTCGCCTCTGAAAAGTGCTACGGCAGAGAGTTCCTGGACTACAAGATGGCCATTAAAACCGTGAATTCTTTTCAGGAAGCATTGGCACATATCCGAAAACACGGTTCCAAGCATAGCGAATGCATCATTACGGACGATAAGACACGGGCCGAATGGTTTTGCCGGGAAGTGGACGCCGCTTGTGTGTACGTCAATGCACCGACCTCCTTCACCGACGGCGCACAATTCGGACTTGGTGCCGAAATCGGCATCAGCACCCAAAAGCTACACGCCCGCGGTCCGATGGCCCTGGAAGAAATCACTACATACAAATGGATTGTCGAAGGTTCCGGACAGACCAGACCTTGACAGCTGATATAACGAAGATATAGATACACTAAAAAGACTGTAATATGAAGAACTTTACTTGCGTGCAGGACATAGGTAACCTAAAGTCTGCACTGAACGAAGCATTCGAGATTAAGAAAGACCGTTTCAAATATGTGGAACTGGGACGTAACAAAACGCTGATGATGATTTTCTTCAACTCCAGCCTGCGTACCCGCCTCAGTACACAGAAGGCCGCATTGAATCTGGGCATGAACGTGATTGTACTGGATATCAACCAAGGAGCCTGGAAATTGGAAACGGAACGTGGCGTCATCATGGACGGTGACAAACCGGAACACTTATTGGAAGCCATTCCCGTGATGGGCTGCTATTGCGACATCATCGGCGTACGTTCTTTCGCACGTTTCGAAAGCAAGGAAGACGATTACAACGAAGTGATACTGGAGCAGTTCATCAAGCATTCGGGCCGACCGGTATTCTCCATGGAAGCTGCCACACGCCATCCGTTACAGAGTTTTGCCGACTTGATAACCATTGAGGAGTATAAGAAGACGACACGCCCCAAAGTAGTGATGACATGGGCTCCACATCCGCGTCCATTGCCCCAGGCTGTCCCCAACTCCTTTGCCGAATGGATGAATGCAACAGATTATGACTTTGTGATTACGCATCCCGAAGGTTATGAACTCGACCCCAAATTTGTAGGAAATGCCCACGTAGAATATGACCAGATGAAGGCTTTTGAAGGAGCTGATTTTGTCTATGCCAAGAACTGGGCTGCCTATACTGGCGACAACTATGGACAAATATTGAGCAAAGACCGCGCCTGGACAGTAGGCGAGCGCCAGATGGCTGTTACCAACAATGCCTACTTCATGCACTGCCTGCCGGTTCGACGCAACATGATTGTGACAGATGATGTGATAGAAAGTCCGCAGTCCATCGTAATCCCCGAAGCGGCCAATCGGGAGATTTCAGCAACAGTGGTGCTGAAAAGACTGCTTGAAGGTATCTAATAATCACTCACAGTTCTTTCACCTAAGGGAGTTAGAAGGAGTTATCGCCCTTCGGGCTCAGGAGTTAAAAACCGATAATTCTGTTAATGTATGGCGATACTATCGCCTCCGGCTCTCTTCCATTCCTTCTAACTCCCTTAAATGAATGAAAGAACCGTGTTTCTGCACAACCGTTATTACCTTTCCACTTCCCTCCCCGCTTCTTCCCAACCGATGAAACCTTTGTCAAGATCATAGATTATATATCCTTTTTTGCTCAGTATGGCGGCGGCCTTTTTACTGCGCTTACCACTGCGACAATATACCGCAATCGGTTTGTCTTTCTGCAGAGTGGAGTCGGCCATCGTTTCAAACGACTCATCCAGCACATTGATATTGATACTGTGGGGCACATGTCCTTCCGAGTATTCGGCAACAGTGCGCACGTCCAGAAGCTGCACCTCCGGATTGGCTATCAATGTGGAAAAGTCATCCACTGAAACAGACTTGAACTGTCCTTCCTTCTGCCCGCAGGAAAATAGGATGGCAAAAACGAGGCAAAGGCCAGCGAACAATGTCTTCATCAAATATTTCATTTTAGTCAGGGTTATAAACAAAATCGTAAGCCTTGATGTCACCAGAATAAGTGTGCACACTAAAATGAACCATAACCTTCCGTATACCCTCTGCCGCATACTGCCTCAAAGGTACGGAAACGTAGGCACGCCTGGTATACGATACCACCTCCTCCTTTGCATCATGATACAGCGTCAGGTATACCTCACTGCACCCGGCAGTGGTATCCACGGTTATTTCATCCTCTACGAAATGAAACTTATGCTCACCATTCTCCTTGACTGTCAATACCATGTTGAGATAGTCAAGTCCCATCCAGATGCCCAGCACATCAGCAGGCTCCGTCTTGACGCCCTCCTCAAACTTGTCGGCTGTCTGGGGAGCAACAGAGAGAACACCGCTCAAAGCATACAGTACCGCACCGGCAGTTCCGTCGGGAGTAACCTCCGAAGCATAATTACTGATGACACGTACCGAGGCGTTCGACTCTATGTTCGTCTTTGTCTTGTCCTCCACTACCGGCAATGTTTCCCCTTCATCCGTCACAACAGACCGCAGATAGCCGTCAGCCCCCGAAAAGGCAGTCAAGAATTCCAACCTCACGGAAGGATAATGATAATCATCATCGCCACAACCAGCCAACAGGCAAACCAACAAAGGCAAAAGCCACCAATAACAGCACCTCTTCATGTATTCATTCTTTTATAGCCGCCAGATAATTCTTCAACGGGTTGGCATACATCGACAACATCTTTCCACGCAGGAAATCCACATCCTTATCGGGAATGGAAATGCGTTCCAGCTGTTGTTCCATGTAGTCTGTGAAGCGCTGTTTATCCTCGGCAGTGTAATGGTCGGAAAAATCCTCATTCCCCTCGAGAAGGTCGTGCGCCACATAATTATTGGGATACATCCGGTAACTGGCATGAATACGCTTGTCTATCAGCGCAGACATACGTGCAAAGAGTTCGGGCTTCGAAAGCGAACGGTCCATTTTCGCCAATTCGTCATTTATGCAAGCACTCGTCTGGAAATGTACCCGCCCTTTATAGCCGAACAGTCCGGTCTGCATATTCAGCAAATCATCAGCCTTCGTTTTCTTATAGCCTTCAATGTCCCGTTTCAGTTGGAATTCCTGCGCTTTCAGAAAGTCGCAAGGGTCATATTCATAAGAAATGGCAAGCGGAGCTATATTCATCTCCATTAAACGGTCAATGATGTCACCTTCACCGCCTATTGCCAGCATCTTCAGCACACTATCCTGCGTACGGTCGTTGGAATCCTTGGCACGCCCTTCGCGCTGTGCAATCCAGATGGACTGTTTCTTCTCGCCAATGGTATAGTGCATATAGCGGGACATGCGTGCGGAAGCCTCCAGCATCTGGCGCATGGTCAACGCACGCTGCACGATGAAGGACTTGTTGACACGCACAAATTTCTTAATCCACGGATAAATCAACAGGTTGTCACCAATGGCAATCTCTACCGTATCCATGCCCTGGTCTACCAAGAGAATGGACAAGAAACCGGAATCAAGAATAATGTCGCGATGATTGGAAATATAGGTATACGCCACCGACTTGTCAACCGGCAACGCTGTATGCTCCAGAGTCAATCCGTCCGTAGCCTCCTTTGCCAACTTCCACAAAAGTCGATAACAGAAAGTCTTCTGAAACTCCAGTTTGGTTTTACATGCGCGCATTTTCTGCGACCACACTTCAATAGGTACACCAGGCATCACAGCCTCCACTGCCTGCCGGAATGCCTCATCGGCAATCAGCTCCTCATAAACCTGAGGAAGTTCCTCATCATGATAAGGACGGATTTCATCAAATTCTACGCTCGCATTCATAATGATTAATGATTAAACCTATTTTCTATAATATCTGTCATCACATCCTTCATATCCATCCCGGCAGCGCGAACCTGCTGGGGAATGAAGCTGGTGGCAGTCATTCCGGGAGTGGTATTTACCTCCAGCAGATTAATCTTTTCACCTTTGGTAATAATATAGTCCACGCGGATAATGCCGTAGGCCCCGAGTATATCATAAATGGCAGAAGTGAGCGCCTGCACCCTGCGGGTCAAATCGTCCGAGATGCGGGCAGGAGTAATCTCGTCAGACGCACCGTTATACTTAGCCTCATAATCGAAGTACTCGTTATGACTCACCACCTCCGTAATGGGAAACACTACGGACTTGTCTTTTGTTTTGTAACAGCCGCAGGTAATCTCGGTTCCGTCCATAAAGGCCTCCACCAATACTTCCTGCGCTTCTGCAAATGCCTTGGCTATGGCGGGCTGTATCTGCTCTTTCGCCGTCACCTTGGTCACGCCGAAACTGGAACCTCCCAAGCTGGGCTTAATGAAGCAAGGCAGACCGATTTTCTCCATCACGTCTTCATCCGTCACCGACTGTCCGCCACGTAGCAGCAACGATTCGGCAATGCGTACGCCGAAACCTTTCAGGTACTGGTTGCAGGCAAACTTATCGTAAGTGAGCGACGCCGCCAGCACTCCGCAACACGAATAAGGGATGTGGAGCATATCGAAATAGCCCTGCAAACGGCCGTCCTCACCCGGAGTCCCGTGGATGGTGATGTAGGCAAAGTCGAATGTCACTTTCGCGCCATCCAGCACGAAGCTGAAGTCGTTACGGTCTACCGGAGCCTTGGTGCCGTCGGGCAGCTGTACATGCCAGTCCAGTCCGCGCATTTCTATAATATATAAGGTATACTTCTCCTTGTCGATGAAGGAGTAAATCCCCTGTGCACTACGCAGGGAGACGTGGAATTCGGAGGTATCTCCTCCAGCTACAATAGCAATCGTGCGTTTCATTCTAATTCTCTGTTACTGATATAGCCTCTCCATTTATCTATCAGCCGGGTCATGTCATCGGGCAATTCCGAAGTGAAGTCCATTTCTTCTCCGGTGACGGGATGTACAAACCCCAGCGTCATGGCATGCAATGCCTGCCGCGGACAAGCGTCGAAGCAGTTGTTTACAAATTGTTTGTATTTGGCGAAGTGGGTTCCTTTCAGGATTTCATGTCCGCCGTAACGTTCGTCATTGAAAAGTATGTGTCCGATGTACTTCATGTGCACACGGATTTGATGAGTGCGTCCCGTTTCGAGGATACATTCCACCAGAGTGACATATCCCAGACGCTCGAGTACCCGGTAATGAGTGACGGCATGTTTTCCCTGGTCGTCGGGAAGAACAGTCATCTGCATACGGTCTTTGGGATTACGGCCGATGTTGCCGACAACGGTACCTTCGTCCAGCTCCACATTTCCCCAGACCAGCGCACGGTAGCGGCGCTTTGTTGTCTTGTTGAAAAACTGATTACCGAGATTTGTCTTGGCATCCGGCGTCTTGGCTATCACCAGCAGGCCGGAAGTATCCTTGTCGATACGATGCACCAGTCCCACATGCGGGTCATTGGCATCATAATCGGGATTATCCTTCATGTGCCAGGCTATGGCGTTGACAAGCGTACCATGATAGTTGCCATGACCGGGATGCACCACCAGGCCGGCAGGTTTGTTCACTACCATCAGATACTTGTCCTCATATACTATCTCAAGCGGAATATCTTCGGGAATAACCTCATTCTCATAGCGTGGACGGTCCATCATCATGGTAATGACATCCAGCGGCTTCACTTTATAGCTGCTTTTCACAGCCTTGCCGTTGGCCATCACGAAGCCTGCATCGGAAGCCTTCTGAATACGGTTGCGGGAAGCGTTTGTCAGTCGGTCGAACAGATACTTGTCCACACGCATCATCTCCTGCCCCTTGTCCACCACTATACGGAAGTGTTCATAGAGTTGCGCCTCGTCGCCAACCGGCTCTACGTCGTCCAGTTCATCGTTATCTATATCATCCGGCAATTCTTCTATCATCACAGCATTTACAATTTGACGATTTACAATTTACGATTAAAGTCAGATGTTTATCAAAACCAGGACTCGTCTGCTGCAGAGTCTTCGGACGACATGGGTTGAACGGCATCCCCCACAGGCTCCGTTCCCAGAGAGTCTGTCTGCAAGACACCTCCATCTCCTACTATCAGCGTCAGCACCGCGCCGACCGGCACTTTTTCTCCGATGGAAAGCTGACGGCCCTTATACTTCACGCCATACACCCAGTCCTTCTCGCCCGAAATATACTGTATCTCGGCCAGTTTGAAGCCCGAAGCCAGAATACGCGCTTCCGCTTGCCGCAACGAACTGTTGTCCGCCACATCGGGCACTACGTGCAGGGGAATTTCAATTTTATTGATTGTAAGATAGATGGTACGTCCTTCCTTTACTTTTTGCCCGGCTGCCGGATTATACTCGAGAATGCAGCCGGCAGGAAGAGCCTTGACATAACTGGAATCTGAAACGATGCAGACCAGACCGTGGTTACGGAATATTTTTCCGGCTTCCTCCACTCCCATGCCCTTCACATCGGGCACTATCACAGCCTCGCCGTGGCGGGTATATATATCCAGTCCTTTCAACACCCCAAACAGCAATCCTACTACCACGATAACCATCGCAAGGATGTTTGCCCAAAAGAGCCTGTTCTGCCGGAAAGAGAAAAAATCTTTTATTGTCATAGTGATAATGCATTATTCGGGACAAAGATACGTAAAAAGAATCGTCTGCCTATAGGTTTTACATTTATTTTCTGGATGCAATCAATGCAAATGGCATAGTCCTTTCTATTCATGGCTCTTACCAGAGAATTCCCTCACCGCAGCACTCACCACCACCAGCACAAAAACAATAGCAGCAATCAAAAAACACGTTCCGTGGAAAGATGTCAGAGTACCCCATAATAAACAAGTTCAACCACTTAAACAATTATACGAAACTCCACGAGCACAATATACGTAAAAAAAAATGTAATAAGCAATTTTTATCAAAAAAACGACACAAGCTACAGATAAGCCGTATTCTCTTATCACATATTCACACAAACATCTGGTAAGCCACGAACGAGTTCCCGACAACCCGGAAACATTACGGCAGTCTGATACCCAACTAAAGGAACCAAGGAACAACAGTAAAAGAACAGAAACTATCAATCAAGGAAGCCAGCCCCAAAACACTCACTATCCAGCATATCTACAAGATTCCGGCTGATTCCCGTTTAAGAGCCCCCCTATTACACAGGAAGCTGCAAATATCGCTATTTGCAGCTTCCTCATTTCTTTTGGAAAAAGGTGGCAATTATGCCTTTACTCCGTTGTATTCGTCAGAAACAGTCAGTTTCTTTCTGCCTTTAGCACGACGTGCTGCCAATACTCTGCGGCCGTTTGCTGTAGCCATTCTCTCACGGAAACCGTGTTTGTTCTTTCTCTTTCTGTTAGAAGGTTGAAATGTTCTTTTCATTACTGTATCTTGTTTTATGTTATTATTCTCACGAATTCGGGCTGCAAAAATAGGTACTTTTTTCAAATAAACCAAGAGATAACTCATTTTCTCTCAAAAGTTTTTGTGTTTTTTACCGATTTCCATTACTTTTGTACCCGCAAACCAGCACGAGAAGCATATACTAATATAATAATATTAAAGACTATAAGTATGATTAATGCCCAAGACATTAAAATCGGAACTTGCATCCGCATGGACGGCAAGCTGTATTTCTGTATCGACTTCCTGCATGTAAAGCCGGGAAAAGGTAACACCTTCATGCGTACCAAACTGAAAGACGTGGTGAACGGCTACGTTTTGGAACGTCGTTTCAACATCGGTGAGAAACTGGAAGATGTACGTGTAGAGCGTCGTCCCCACCAGTTCCTCTACAAAGAAGGAGATGACTTCCTGTTCATGAACCAGGAAACTTTTGACCAAATTCCTATCGCCCACGACCTGATTAACGGCGTAGACTTCCTGCTCGAAGGTATGGTAGTAGACGTAGTTTCCGATGCCTCTACCGAAACTGTTCTTTATGCCGATATGCCTATCAAGGTTCAGATGAAGATTACATATACCGAACCGGGTCTGAAAGGCGACACCGCAACCAACACCCTGAAGCCCGCTACCGTGGAATCGGGCGCAACGGTCCGCGTTCCCTTGTTCATCAACGAAGGCGAGACTATCGAAATCGACACGCGCGACGGTTCTTACGTAAGCCGAGTAAAAGCATAATCCCTTTTGGAAATTAGGCAAATGTCCTTTTCATATCATCCCCGGTGCCGCTCGGCATCCGGGGATTTTTCTTTCCATTTATTCATCTGCAAAGTTTAAATGATATATCTTTGCGGAGACAACCAAAACATAGAGCCATACCAATGAGATACTCCGTCATCATCCCCGTATACAACCGCCCCGATGAGGTGGACGAACTGCTGCATAGCTTGACGCGACAAAGTTTCAAGGATTTTGAAGTGATTGTAGTGGAGGACGGGTCCTCCATCCCCTGCAAGCCAGTCATAGAGAAGCATCAGGAACTATTGGACGTGCATTACTATGACAAGCCCAACTCCGGCCCCGGGCAGACCCGCAACTACGGGGCGGAACGAAGCAAGGGCGAATACCTGATAATACTGGATTCAGACTGCATCCTGCCCGAAGGCTATTTCCATGCAGTGGAAAAGGAACTGCAGCATGAAGCCGCCGATGCCTTCGGAGGCCCCGACCGGGCACACGAGTCATTCACAGACATACAGAAAGCCATCAACTACTCCATGACCTCCTTCTTCACCACCGGCGGCATCCGCGGGGGAAAGAAGAAGATGGACAAGTTCTACCCGCGCAGCTTCAACATGGGTGTGCGGCGGGAAGTGTACCAAGCCCTAGGCGGATTCTCGCGGATGCGTTTCGGGGAAGACATCGACTTCAGCATCCGAATCTTCAAGGGAGGACATACATGCCGGCTGTTTCCAGGCGCCTGGGTGTACCACAAGCGCCGGACAGACTTCCGGAAGTTCTTCAAGCAGGTACACAATTCCGGGATTGCCCGCATCAATCTGTACAAGAAGTATCCGGAATCACTGAAGCCCGTCCATCTGCTACCTGCCGCATTCACCCTGGGAGTGGCCATATTCCTGCTGGGAACGCCCTTCTGTCCGTACAGTCTGCTGCCCATCGCTCTTTATGCGCTTCTGGTATGCACCGACTCCACTATCCGGAACCGTAGCCTCAGCATCGGGCTCCACTCCGTTGCAGCCTCCTTCATCCAGCTCATCGGATACGGGACGGGGTTCCTGCGCGCCTGGTGGAACCGTTGCATACTTGGCAAAGATGAGTTCGAGGCGTTCAAAAAGAACTTTTACAAGTGACAAGGAGAGATTAGGAATCGGCGAAGACAGACAAATTTGAAAAATCGGAAAAAGAAAGGTAAGGAATGGAGAAACTGAATATCAACCAGTGGGCTGCAGAAGACCGCCCGCGGGAAAAGATGATGCAAAAAGGAGCGGAAGCCTTGAGCGACGCTGAACTGCTAGCCATCCTCATCGGCTCCGGCAATACGGAGGAAAGCGCCGTGGCCCTGATGCAGCGAGTACTTGCCGCCTGCAACAACGACCTCAGCCAACTGGGCAAATGGGAGGTGCGCGACTTTTCCCGCTTCAAGGGCTTCGGCCCCGCCAAGAGCATCACCATCATGGCAGCCTTGGAACTGGGCAAACGCCGCAAACTGCAGGAACGCTCCGAACGTACCGCCATCCGCTCCTCTGCCGACATCTACGAGCTGTTCCATCCCCTGCTTTGCGACCTCCCCACCGAAGAGTTCTGGGTGCTGCTCCTGAACCAAGCCGCTAAAGTCATCGACAAAGTACGCATCAGCCGCGGCGGCATCGACCAGACCACCGCCGACGTCCGCACCATTCTACGCGAAGCCCTGCTACAGCGTGCCGTACAAATAGTTCTTATCCACAACCACCCATCGGGGAATCCCTCCCCCAGCCATGCCGACCGCAGCCTTACGGAGCTTGTAAGAAAAGCCGCCCAGACCATGAACATACGCCTGACCGACCACATCATCGTCACGGACGGAAAGTATTACAGCTTCAATGACGAAGGGATTATCTGACCTCAGCCCTTTCCGTTTTTCCGTACCATCCCGCCACAGGCTACATCGCTTTTTCACCTTTCACATCCTTCATCTTCTTCTCCCGTCTGCCTATCCATCGGGTTTTCCGGTGAAACTTCTCTCCCCCCCTTCACTGCACATGCGGATTTTCAGTTTCCCGCATGCCGGAAACCAAAAACCCGAGAAGCCATTCTGCCGCCAACCAAGATGGTTCCACAGCCCCGACATACTTTCGCATTCAGCACATGATATATATTTTTATAAGTGAACAACCCTAGTCGTTCAATCGAACGACCTGAGTTGTTCAATCGAACGACTAGGGTTGTTCAATCAGACGACCCGGGTCGTTCACTTTCAAAGACACTAGTCCGAGGGCAGATGAAGAAGATGGAGACCGCTTCCCCGGCATGCACATGCAGTAAAGAAACAGCCGGATGTCATTCTGTCGGATGCCGACGTTGCGGTGGAAAGACAGTATCGCTATACATCAACAGAACCATCGGCCTTCAATTCCTAAGGCCGAAGGGCGATACCCCCTTCTAACTCCCGAGAACTCCTTTAAATGAAAAAGCCGTGGCCCCGAAGTAATGAAAAGAAGGGCGTTACTTGGCATTTTCAATTAAATTCCATAGCTTTGTTCTTTGAAAACCTACATATAAGACCTTACAAATATGACCAGATTTGAAATAGAAGAGAAAATAGTCTCCATGCTCAAGACCGTATTCGACCCGGAAATACCGGTCAACGTATACGACCTTGGACTGATTTACAAAATAGACGTCTCCGACCTGGGAGAAACAACCATCGACATGACGCTGACCGCCCCCAACTGTCCGGCAGCCGACTTCATCATGGAAGATGTGCGCCAGAAAGTGGAATCCATCGACGGGGTGACCTCCGCCACCATCAATCTCGTCTTCGAGCCCGAGTGGGACAAGGACATGATGAGCGAAGAAGCGAAACTGGAGCTGGGATTTCTTTAACTAATTGATAATGGATAGTTGATAATGAAAAATGTATATTTCCTCTCGGATGCTCACTTGGGCTCACGAGCCATCGAACATGGGCGAACCCAAGAACGGCGGCTGGTCAATTTCCTGGACAGCATCAAACACAAGGCATCGGCCGTATATCTGCTGGGAGACATGTTCGACTTCTGGTACGAATTCCGTACCGTAGTGCCCAAAGGCTACACTCGCTTTCTGGGCAAACTGTCCGAACTGACCGATTTGGGAGTGGAAGTCCACTTTTTCACGGGAAACCATGACCTTTGGTGTGGCGACTATCTGACCAAGGAGTGCGGCGTCATTATACACCGCGAACCGCTGACCACCGAAATCTTCGGGAAAGAGTTCTACCTTGCCCACGGTGACGGATTGGGCGATCCGGACAAGAAGTTCAAGATATTGCGCACCATGTTCCACAGCCGCACCCTCCAGACATTATTCTCTGCCCTGCACCCCCGCTGGAGCATGGAATTGGGGCTGAACTGGGCCAAACACAGCCGCATGAAGCGCGTAGACGGAAAAGAGCCCGAATACATGGGAGAAAACAATGAATATCTGGTGCTCTACACCAAGGAATACCTAAAAAGCCATCCCAACATCAACTACTTCATCTACGGCCACCGCCACATCGAGCTGGACCTGATGCTGAGCAGTACCGCCCGTATACTCATCCTCGGCGACTGGATAAACTACTTCTCGTATGCCGTCTTCGACGGCGAGAACCTCTTCCTCGAAGATTATGTGGAGGGAGAGACAAAGCTATAATACGTATATTCAAATCGTCGACCATCATACCACTACCACACATATATGATTTACAGAAACGACCCGATTGCCGAAAAATAGCACGGATTCTCATAGATTAGCCTCTTATACTTGATATCAGAGCGTCCAATCTGTGAGAATCCGCGTAACCTGAGTGAATTTATATTATTTGTATCCGCCAGCCTTGGCTATGCGTTTCGGGATTTCCGTGTTGTCCATCTTACCCACAAACAGCTTGGAGCCTGCACCTACTGCGAATACCGGCACATATCCGGCTGTATGGCCGCCGCCGGTCCAGCCTACCATGGCAATCTGGCTCATCACCTTCTTGGCGGCAACGGCCAGGGGCTCAGTCTTGGCATAAAGACTTTCCTCAAACACTACATGCTTGTTCACAAATGATTCTTCGTAAGCATCACGCAGCATCTTCTCCTGCTCCCAGCTCACCGGCAACTCTTTCCAGAAACCCATCTTTTCTGCCAGGAATTCCTTCATTTCCGGCCAGTTGATAACCTTGCGCATCTTACGTAAGTCCGTGATGGAACGTGAAAGAATATCCTGAGACTGCTTCTGCTTGGCAAGGGCTTTCAGTTGAAGCTCGTACTTACCGGTACCCAGACCCATACCACCGGTTTCATGGTCGGCAGTTACCACAATCAGCGTTTCTTTGGGATGCTTCTTATAGAACTCGTAAGCCACCTTGATGGCATTGTCCATGTCCACCACTTCCTCAAAGACTGTGGCGGGGTCGTTACCGTGACAGGCCCAGTCAATCTTTCCACCTTCCACCATCAGGAAGAAACCCTTATTACTGCCTTTGGTCAGGAAAGCGATGGCACTTTCGGTAATTTCGGCCAGCGTCAAGTCACCTTCCTGGCGGTCGATGGCATAAGGCAGGCAAGAAGGCTCTGCACCTTCTTTCTGGATAAGGATCATCTTATCTGCGCAGGCAGACTTCGCCTTGTATTCGTCAAGACCTCTTGCAACGGTATAACCGGCTTCTTCAAAGATAGGGAAAATGCTCGGAGCCTCTTTCTTGTCGGCAGTAGTGGTCGGTTTCAAGAAACCGCCGCCTGCATAGAAGTCGAAACCGGCTTTCGGCAAGTCGAGGGCTATTTCGTAATACATGCTACGGTTCGGCTGGTGGGCATAGAATGCAGCGGGAGTAGCATGGTCTACGCTGACGCTGGTAGTTACTCCAACTTTCTTACCGGACTTCTTGGCTCTATCGGCCACACTCTGTAGAACACTTTTGTTATCGTCCATGCCGATGGCACCATTGTAAGTTTTCGCACCGGTAGCCAGGGCTGTTCCGGCAGCAGAAGAGTCGGTCACCGAGTTGGTGGCAGAAAAAGTAGTCGCCATGCTGGCAACCGGGAATGTAGTAAACAGCAAAGGCTTTACACCGATACGCCCTTCTTGTTCGGCCAGATACATCTCCGTACCGTTCACCTGGTTCACACCCATTCCATCACCGATGAAATAAAACACGTACTTCGCCTGCTGGGCATAGGCCATGCCGCTGGTCAGCAGTACAAAGAACAACACATACATTAATCGTTTCATAAGCAGTTCTTATTTAAAGTTATTCGGAAAATTGCCTTTATTGTTTTTAACCAAGTAACAAAGATAAGGATTTTAAAGGATTCGGAAAACATTTCGCCCCTACAAATACATTACATATTTGCAGGGGCGAAACCACATCCGGACTCCGGGAAGCCGGAACCGGGAAATATTACAGCGATATTACTTCTTCAGAATATCCATCGTGTCCGAAGCAATCATCAGCTCCTCGTCAGTGGGGATTACCACTACCTTCACCTTGGAATCATCGGCAGAGATGACCATCTCTTCACCGCGGACATTGTTCTTCTCGGCATCCAGTTTCACACCCATGAATTCCAGACCCTCGCAGGCACCCCAACGGGCACTTGCCTGATTTTCTCCGACACCGCCCGTAAATACGATGATATCCACACCACCCAATGCAGCAGCGTATGCACCGATATATTTCTTGATGCGATAGAAGTACATTTGTTCAGCCAAGATGCCTCTCGGATTACCGGCAGCTACCGCATTTTCCAGGTCACGCATATCACTGGACTCACCAAAAATACCTAACACACCACTCTTCTTATTCAGCAGATTAGAGATACCGTTAGCATCCAGACCTTCTTTCTCCATGATGAACGATACAGCACCTGCATCAATGTCACCGCTACGGGTACCCATCATTAAACCTTCCAATGGCGTCAATCCCATACTGGTGTCCATGCACTTACCATCTTTGATAGCAGTAATAGAGCCACCGTTACCGATGTGACAAGTGATGATTTTCTTTCCCTCTGGCTGCACGCCAAGGAATTCGCAAATACGTTGTGAAACATAACGGTGGGAAGTTCCGTGGAAACCATAACGGCGTACACCATACTTCTCATAAAGTTCATAAGGAACAGCATACATGTAGGCATGCTTCGGCATAGTCTGGTGGAAAGCTGTATCGAATACACCAATCTGCGGAACATTGGGCAGAATGGCAGCAATTGCATTTACACCTTTCAAGTTGGCAGGATTATGAAGCGGAGCCAAGTCATTGCAAGCAGTAAAAGCAGCCAGCACTTCCGGAGTCAGCCGTACAGACTCGCTGAACTTTTCGCCTCCATGCACCATACGGTGACCCACAGCGTTAATTTCATCCAAAGACTTGATGGCTCCATATTCAGGGCTTGTCAAGGTGTTCAGGATAAATTCCACACCTACGGTATGCTCTGGGATGTCCTTTTCAAGCACTTTCTTCTCGCCACCGGGCAAAGTGAACTTCAGAAAAGAGTCCTTCAAACCAATTTTTTCGATACCACCCTGAGCGATAACTTCTTTCCGGTCCATATCAAACAATTTGTATTTGATGGACGAGCTACCGCAGTTCAATACTAAGATTTTCATATAACCTATCAGATTTTTAAATTATTCAGCAAGTTTTTTGGCAGCAATGGCCTGGTTGGCAGTGATGGCAATCATACGATAGACATCCTCGATGGAGCAACCGCGAGAGAGGTCGTTCACCGGACGGGCGATACCTTGCAGGATGGGACCTACGGCATCGGCATGTCCCAGACGTTGCACCAGCTTGTAGGAAATATTGCCCACCTCAAGGCTGGGAACAACCAGTACATTGGCATGTCCGGCAATGGAAGAACCCGGAGCCTTGCTTGCACCTACTTCCGGCACCAAGGCGGCATCGGCCTGCAATTCACCATCGATGGCAATGTCAGGAGCCATTTCTTTGGCTATCTTCAAAGCCTCAGTCACTTTGTCCACTACTTCATGCTTGGCAGAGCCCTTGGTAGAGAAACTCAGCATGGCCACTTTGGGGTCGAGACCGGCAACAGCCTGAGCAGTGCGAGCCGTACATACGGCAATCTGTGCCAATTGCGAAGCATCGGGCACCGGAGTCACAGCCACGTCACCCATCACAAGAACACCGTTCTTGCCATACTCGGGAGCATGAGTCAGTAGCAACATAGCACCCGAGACACATGTGATACCGGGAGAGGTCTTGATAATCTGCAAAGCAGGGCGAAGTACATTACCCGTAGTGTTACGTGCACCTGCCAACTGGCCATCAGCATCTCCATTCTTTATAATCAGGCAGCCCAGATAAAGCGGGTCGACAACCAGTTTACGGGCCTCTTCGATGGTCATGCCTTTCTTCTTGCGGAGCTCGCAAAGCAACTGGGCATATTCTTCTTTCTTAGGATGGTCTTCCGGGTCGATAATAGTAGCCTTATTTATGTTTCCCAGCCCCCACTCTTTGGCACAAGCCTCTATCTCGGCAGGGTTTCCAAGGATAATCAAGTCGGCTACTCCGTCAGTCAGGATTTGATTGGCAGCTTTCAATGTACGTTCTTCCGTACCCTCGGGAAGAACAATTCGTTGGCGGTTTGCTTTGGCACGCTCAACAATTTCGTTAATTAATCTTTGCATGATATTTTAATTGTCTATTAAGAATCGGCAGTATGTGCTATTCACACCGCAAAAGTACACAATTTTGCAATATCTACATTGCAAACGCCACTCTTTTTACTGCCTAAACGACAATTATTATAATATTTAACATTAGGTACTCCCGGCATTCATGTGTACGTACACATATCCCTCTACAATAAACAATTACCCGTCCCGCAGGGACAACTCGCCCGACTCTACCAACGACATGAAAAAAATCAGGATACAACGGTAACAAACAATACATAGAATACCTACCTTTGCAGCGTTTTCAACGTATAACAATAGGTATTATGATTCGTCAATGCGCCATCCTCTTCGGATGTTTAGCCCTGGGGGAACTAATAGTTTTCTTAACAGGCATCAAACTGCCTTCCAGCATCATCGGTATGCTGTTGCTCACCCTGTTCTTGAAATTGGGTTGGATTAAACTGCACTGGGTGCAGGGCATGTCCGACTTTCTGGTTGCCAACCTGGGGTTCTTCTTTGTTCCGCCCGGTGTAGCCCTCATGCTTTACTTCGATGTTATCGCCTCCGAGTTCTGGCCGATAGTGACCGCTTCCATAATCAGCACCCTGCTGGTGATTGTAGTCACCGGATGGGTTCATCAACTAACACGTAAAATCAAATGAACTTTTTAGAAAACGAGTTTTTCCTATTGGCCGTCACCTTCGGGATTTTCTTTCTGGCCAAACTTCTGCAGAAAAAGACCGGCATCATGCTGCTAAATCCTATCCTGCTGACAATTGCCATCCTTATTGTCTTCCTGAAGATGACGCATATCAGTTATGAGACCTACAATGAAGGAGGGCATCTGATAGAATTCTGGCTGAAACCCGCTGTTGTAGCCTTGGGAGTACCCCTATACCTCCAATTGGAAACGATTAAGAAACAGTTGCTCCCCATCATGCTGTCACAACTTGCCGGCTGCATTGTAGGAGTTGTCTCGGTTGTGCTGATAGC
Source organism: Bacteroides muris (ex Fokt et al. 2023) (assembly GCF_024704895.1). NCBI lineage: Bacteria > Pseudomonadati > Bacteroidota > Bacteroidia > Bacteroidales > Bacteroidaceae > Bacteroides > Bacteroides muris (ex Fokt et al. 2023). The sequence continues at coordinate 44,090 of NZ_JAMZEE010000025.1, forward strand.
TAAACTGATGGGAGCTTCCGACGAAATTATCTACTCTCTGGCACCCAAGTCTGTCACTACACCGATAGCTATGGAAGTAACCAAGTCGCTGGGTGGCATTCCCTCACTCACCGCCGCCGTAGTGGTCTGTGTAGGCTTGCTGGGTGGAATACTGGGCTTCAAGACCATGAAACTGACCCACATTGGCAGCCCTATGGCACAAGGCCTTTCCTTGGGAGCCGCCGCCCATGCGGTAGGAACTTCCACAGCCATGGACATCAGCCGCAAATACGGCGCATTCGCCAGTCTTGGCCTGACCCTGAACGGTATCTTCACAGCATTGTTGACTCCAACTATTCTGCGATTATTAGGGCTACTCTAACAAAATCTTCTTATTTTTGTTATTATAATCATAACCAACTAAAAATAACGCATGATTGCATTTAAAGATATCGAATTACAAGACAAAGAACTTATCACTTCCTATACACAGAACAGTCCGCGAAGGAATTGCGACCTCTCATTCTCCAACCTATGCAGCTGGCGCTTTCTATACAATACAAAGTTTGCCATCATAGAAGGCTTCCTCTTACTGAAATTCTGGGCAAACGGCAAACCGGTGTACATGATGCCGATAGGCAACGGGAATTTGAAAAAAGTACTAGATGCACTGGTTGAAGACGCACACCGGGAAGGGGAACCTTTCTGCCTGCTGGGGATATGCTCGAGCATGTGCTCGGAACTGGAAGCCTTCATGCCCGGAAAATTCCAATTCACAGCAGATCGGGACTATGCCGACTACCTATATCTGCGTACAGATCTCGCCACGCTTGCCGGAAAGAAATTCCAGTCCAAACGAAATCATGTCAACAAATTCAAGCGCACCTATAACTACGAATATACCCCCATCACTCCCGACCGCATCCAAGAATGTATGGACTTGGAAACCGAATGGTGCAAGGCCAACAACTGCGACCAGCATGAAGGAACGGGCAACGAACGTCGCGCACTGGTCTACGCCCTCCACAATTTTGAGGAACTGGGACTGACCGGAGGCATCCTGCATGTAGACGGCAAGATTGCCGCCTTCACTTTCGGAATGCCCATCAACCAAGATACTTTTGGGATACATGTGGAAAAGGCCGATACCAGCATAGACGGAGCGTACGCAATGATTAACTATGAATTTGCCAACCATATCTCTGAACAGTATGTCTACCTCAACCGTGAAGAGGATTTGGGTATTGAAGGATTGCGCAAGGCCAAACTTTCGTACCAGCCTGCCATTATTCTGGAAAAATACGTGGCATGCTTGAGAGATGAACCGGTAGAAGCAATCAAGTGGTGAAAGTAAGAGGTAGGGATTAAAAAGACAAGGGGTTGATGATACAAGAAAAGGTAAAGAATTTATGGAAGCTCTGTTTCAATGATAGCGAGGAGTTTACTGAAATGTATTTTCAACTCCGCTACAACAATGATGTCAATATTGCCATCCAGAGCGGTGAAGAAGTGATTGCCGCCCTACAGATGTTGCCTTATCCTATGACGTTCGAAGGAGAAGATATTCATACAGCCTATATATCAGGCGCCTGCACACATCCTGATTACCGTAATCGGGGCGTAATGCAAGAGCTGTTATCGCAAGCCTTTGCACGGATGTTGCACAATAATGCCTCCTTGTCTACCCTGATACCGGCAGAACCGTGGCTGTTCGACTACTATGCCCGGAGCGGTTATGCCCCCGTATTCCGTTATACCGAAGAGACATTCATCGCTTCCGACACACCGGCAGCCGACACGGGCTTCACCCTGGAAATGTCTGCCGAATATACTGAAAAAAAATATGAATATTTCAATCGGAAATTACGGGAGTGCCCTTGCTGCATCCAGCATACGGAGGAGGATTTCCGGGTTATCATTGCCGATTTGCAACTGGAGAAGGGCTCCGTTTGCACTTTGAACAAAGGAGAGGAAATCACAGCTTTGGCCATTACCTATCCTATAAGGAAAGACTACTGGCGCATTGGAGAAATCGTGTCAGATACTCCTGCAACAAAAACCTTACTGCTTCAACTTATCTGCCAAAGCCTGAATCTCCCGTCCGTCCGGGTTCTCACTCCTCCCGCTACCGATGAAAGCCAACTTTTGGGCATGGCACGCATCATCAATGCCAAAACCATGTTGCAAATCCATGCCGCAGCCCATCCGGAACTGAAACTCAACATTCATCTTACCGATGAACAGGTCAGTGCCAATAACGGCTACTACTACCTGAACAATGGTAAATGTATGAATAGTGCCAAGCGTCTGCCGGGCAGCCACTTGGCACTTACAATCGGCGAACTCACCGAAAAGATATTTACAACATCAAGCCCATATATGAGCCTGATGCTGAACTAGCATTACAATCCGCTGAAGTTAACCCCATCGAATACCAGCGAAGGAATCTGCCATGAGCGGTTCGGCTGCGGGTCATTACCCACGGCTGCCAGAGAATTCCACAACGTAATCATATTACCCGTCACATTCATCTCGTTGACGGGCTGTGTCAGCTGTCCGTTTTCAATTAAGAAACCCTCTATACCGTAAGAGAAATCTCCGGTGCTGCTGTTGCTGTTTCCTCCATTGAAACCGGTAACCAAGATTCCTTGCTGCACATCGGCCACCAACCCCTTCAGGTCTTTGTCGCCCGGTGTCAGAATCAGGCGCGAAGGCGAACTGATGGTAGGAGCCACACCCATTTTTTTGGCATTGTAAGTATCAATGAAATAAGTTTTCAATACTCCTCCGTCAAAGATAGCACGCGGCTGTGTGGCCACCCCTTCGTTGTCAAAATAGCGTGAACCGTTTGCACCGATAGCATGCGGCTCGTCACGCAACGTGAAGAGACTGGAAGCCACTTTCGCATCCAGCTTATCCATCAGGAAGGAGTTTTTTTGCTGCAGAGCACTACCGTACAATGCACTTAGCATCGGGCTGAGCAGATTTCCCACATTCATAGGATCAACCACCATTGCATATTTACCCGACTTTGCTTTCTTCTGTCCCAACTTGCGCAATACGCGTTCCAATGCCTTGGCACCGATTCCCGTTTTGGTCAGTTTATCATAGAACAAGGATGAACCATACCAATAATCCTGCGGACGCGCCTCTCCTTCTCCCTTTATGGAAACGCTGGCCGACACAGAGAACCAAGTGCTTTTCGATTCTCCTTCAAAGCCATTGCTTATCAAGCGGTAAGAAGAACTTTCACCGTCGCTGTAGGAAGAATCTACCGAAATAACACGTTCGTCTTTGCCCATCACTTCTCCGGCCGCAACCTTGGCCAGTTCCACTTTGTCATCGGGGTTGAGATTGTAGAGCGTCTTGTCAAAAAGTTGCAAATCGGGTTTTCCCCCTTTATAGTAACGCGCCGGATCGGCCAAGATGCGCGACTCATCCACTGCCAGATAACGGGTAGAATCGATACCGTTCTTAATCAGTGTTTCCAATTCTTTTTTGTTCAAGCGATTGGTAGAGAACGAGCCGAAACGTCCGTCCACATAAAGATTCAGTCCCAATCCGTTTTCCGTAGCCTGCTGCAAACGGTCCATCTTGCCGTCACGCAGCTCGAAAGAAGAATTAGAGTTCGTATACAGCACCAGTTTGGCTGCTTGGCAGCCGTTCTTCAAGGCATACTCCATAGCCCATTGTGCCAATTTTTTATTGTCGTCTGTAATCATATCCTTAATTGATAGTGATAGTTGACAGTTGATAGTTGACAATGAAAGAAACATTATCAATCATCAGCTATCAATTCTCCATTAATATTTAACTTTCACCTCCCACAGTCAGTTTGCTGACCAGTGCCGACGGCATACCACAGGTAACGGGACAAGACTGACCATCTTTGCCACACGTCCATGTACCGTTGTCAATCTTATCATTGCTTGCCACCATCGTAATGTCTGCCAATGCCTTCGGACCGTTTCCGATGATGTTGATATCCTTGACAGGTTGCGTCAGTTTGCCGTCTTCAATCAAGTAACCCGATTTAACGAAGAAGGTAAAGTCTCCGGCACCGATTTGTACCTGGCCGTTAGTGAACTGGTCGCAATAGATACCATTCTTCACGGTGGAGATAATGTCTTCCTCTTTCACGTTGCCTGCTTCCATGTAAGTGGCACGCATACGAGGAATAGGAGTATTGCGGAAAGTATCGCGACGTCCGTTTCCGGTAGGAGCCACACCATAGTGCTTGGCACTAATACGGTCATGCAGGTAACTGGTCAGTATTCCCTCTTTCACGATATAGGTCTTTTGTCCTTCCACTCCTTCATCATCAAAGTTTACAGAGCCGCGATTGAAGGCGATGGTACCGTCGTCCACCACATTGATATGTTCGTTGCAAATCTTCTTTCCAAGGAGGTCGCAGAAGATGGAAGTACGTTTCCGGTTGAAATCGGCTTCAAAAGCATGTCCTATGGCTTCGTGCAACAAGATACCCGAACCGCCTGCCCCCATCACGACAGGCATTTCGCCACCTTTGGGTTTCACAGCCTTGAACAAGATAGCAGTCTTATCCACCGCCTCACGTGCAAGAATATCCACGATGTCGTCCGTCAGGAATTCAAATCCCTTACGGTAAGAACGAGCAGCATAACCGTTCTCCATCTTTCCATTTTCTTCCATGATACAGACAGCCGCAAAAGAGACCATCGGGCGATAATCATAGTAGCTCACACCCTCGGAATTGCAGAAAAGCACGTGCGAGGTAGTATCTGAAAGTGATGCCTGCACCTTGCGCACCCGATTATCCAAAGAGAAAATCTTTTCGTTCAGTTTTTCCAGATAGGGGATTTTAGTCTTGATACTTACGTCCTCCCAAGGTTCGGCGACAGCATAGCGGCTTTTGGCAATTGTCTTTTCCGTCAGCCCCACCGGCTTGCCTGCCTTGCCCGAAGAAGCAATACGGGCTGCAGTCCGGGCAGCACGCAACATTTCTTCCAAAGTTACTCCCTCTACATAAGCATAGCCTGTCTGGTCGCCCGCCAATACGCGCACGCCCATACCGAAGTCTATGTTAGAACCGCATCTGTTTACTTTGCCGTCCATCAGAACCACACTGTTGTTGAATGTGTGTTCAAAATAAAGGTCGGCATAATTACCGCCTTTTTCCAGAGCGGCAACCATCACTTTCTTCAAGTCAGCCTCTGTTACGCCAAAATGAGCCATTGCCGAAGCTACGGCAGACTGATTATCTGCTCCTCCTAAAGCTCCGCGTACTGACGCAGGCATAGCCAACGAGGGTACCGCCAGCGAACCTAACATCGCCAGACTTCCCGTCCGTAAGAAATTTCGTCTATCCATCCTTTTCAGTTATTAGTTATAAGATATTTTTTTGTTTTATATCATATGTTATATGACGTAAAAGCAGAAGATTTTGTCACACCTCAGCTTTCCTTTGTTAACAAACTTTCCAATTCCTCAGCATTCAGGCGCAGATAGAATTGCCCTTTGTAAGCCACTGAAATACCTCCGGTTTCCTCCGACACAATGATGGCATGAGCATCAGACACCTGGGAGATTCCCATGGCGGCACGATGCCTCAACCCCAATTCCTTGGGAATGTCCAAATTATGGGAAACGGGCAGGATACATCCCGCCGCCTTGATACGTTTCTTACTGATAACCATCGCTCCATCGTGCAACGGACTGTTCTTAAAGAAAATATTCTCAATCAAGCGCTGGTTTATATCAGCATTGATAATTTCTCCCGTACGCACCACATCATCCAAAGGCAGATTATGCTCAACAACAATCAAGGCACCAACCTTCTGTTTTCCCATACTGATACATGCCATTACCACCGGCATAATATCGTCATGCTCCAACTTCTCTTTCTTATTGCCAGTGAAGAAGCGCACCAGCGCACTGGCATGCTGATGCGAACCGAGTGTCAGCAGGAAGCGCCGTATCTCGTCCTGAAACAAAATGATAAGCGCCAACACGCCCACACTGACCAGCTTGTCGAAGATGGAGCCAAGCAATTTCATCTCCAACACTTGTGACACCACCAGCCATATCAGGATAAACACCAAGATACCCGTAAACACATTTATAGAGCCGGAGGCTTTCATCAGCTTATACGTATAATATAGCAAGAAAGCCACTAACAGAATATCTATAAAATCTTTTATTCCAAATTCAAAAAACACAGCGAATTGAGTTATAAGTTATGAATTATTTTGCATGGCTTGCACAATCCGTACGGTTTCCACGGCTTCTTTCACGTCGTGTACGCGAAGGATGTCAGCACCTTTCAGCAGACAGATGGTATCGAGCACCGTGGTACCATTCAGCGCCTCCTGAGGAGTAATGTCCAACAAGCGGTATATCATCGATTTACGTGAAACACCTACCAGCAAGGGCAACTCAAAAATGCGGAACTCTTCCAGATGGGACAGCAATTCATAATTATGTTCCATTGTCTTTCCAAAGCCGAAACCGGGGTCCAGAATGATGTCTTTCACACCTAAGTCACGTAATTGCTGCACCTTGCGTGCAAAATACAGGAAAACCTCTTCCAGAAGATTGTCGTAATGAGGATGCTGTTGCATACTTTGCGGAGTACCTTGCATGTGCATCATAATATAAGGTACGTTCAACGCCGCAACGGTATGGAACATATCCGCATCCATCTCACCGGCCGCAATATCATTGATGATGGCAACACCATACTCCTCCACACACATTCTTGCCACATCCGCCCTGAAAGTGTCTACCGACACCACAGCATCCGGCTGTATCTCAAAAAGTATTTTCAAGCCCATACGCAACCGTTCCATCTCCTCCCGAGCAGAGACATTGTCGGCATTGGGACGGGAGGAGTAAGCACCTATGTCAATAATGGCCGCTCCCTCCGAAACTATTTGTTTTACCCGACGTGCAATTTCCACCTCTGTCTGTGTACGGCTACCGGCATAAAAGGAATCAGGAGTAACGTTCAGTACGCCCATGACACGAGACTTGGAGAGGTCTAGCAACGAACCGTTGACATTTATATATTTGGTAGTTGGAATTTCCATAGGCTCTCTATTCTATATAGTACCTGCAAATGTAAACAAAAAAGTGGTTTCAAAATACATAAACTCATAAAACTGATAAGTTTTTTGCTTGTGTCCAAGAAGAGAGAAGATTAAAACTATATCTTTGCACAATGGTTCACTACAAATTACCAGATTGATTTAATTATAAAGTCATGGATATAACAGCTATACATCAAATATTCCTAGCATGCGCCAGTGTCACTACTGACAGCCGTAACTGCCCCCAAGGCTCTTTATTCATTGCGCTGAAAGGCGAGTCGTTCAACGGAAATGCCTTTGCCTCCCGGGCGCTGGAAAGCGGAAGCGCTTATGCCATAGTGGACGAAGAAGCCTATGCCCCCGAAGGCGATACACGATACATCGTGGTGGAAAACAGCTTGAAAACCTTGCAACAACTTGCCAATTACCACCGTCGGCAAATGCGTACCCCTATCATCGGCATTACGGGTACAAACGGAAAGACTACTACCAAGGAGCTGATGTCCACCGTACTTTCGCAAACTCACAACGTGCTCTATACCTTGGGAAATTTGAACAATCACATCGGTGTTCCCCTCACTTTGCTCCGCCTGCGCCCTGAACACGACCTTGCCGTGGTGGAAATGGGTGCCAGCCACCCGGGAGACATCAAGGAGCTGGTAGAGATAGCCGAACCTGACTACGGAATAATTACCAACGTAGGAAAAGCACATCTGGAAGGATTCGGCTCTTTTGAAGGGGTCATCAAGACCAAAGGAGAGATGTACGACTATCTGCGGATGCGGAAAGAAGCTACCATCTTCATCCATAACGACAATCCCTGCTTAAAAAAGATAGCCTACGGACTCCGTCAGATTGCCTACGGCAATGAGGACGGGCTGTACATCAACGGACACGTCACCAGCAATTCTCCTTACCTCACCTTCGAGTGGAAAACGGGCAATGAAAGCAAATATCACGAAGTACAGACTCGGCTTATCGGTGAATATAACTTCCCCAATGCTCTGGCGGCTGTCACCATCGGACATTTTTTTGGTGTGGAACCGGAGAAAATAGATAAAGCACTGGCTGGATATACCCCGCAAAACAACCGTTCACAACTGAAAAAAACAGCGGACAACACTCTGATTATCGATGCCTATAATGCCAATCCCACCAGCATGATGGCTTCCATCAGTAACTTCCGGAACATGCAGGCCGAAAACAAAATGCTGATATTAGGAGATATGCGGGAGTTGGGCAAAGACAGTGCCGACGAGCACCAGAAGATTACAGACTATCTGGAAGAATGCGGATTCAAGAACGTAGCTCTTGTAGGGGAATTGTTTGCCGCCACACGCCACTCTTATCAGAGTTATCCCGATGTAACCGCACTCATCGCAGAGCTGCAAAGAGAGAAACCTTGTGGGAAAACAATTCTGATAAAAGGATCGAACGGAATCAAGCTAAGTTCCGTAGTTGAATATTTATAATCCTATTTCATCCTCGGCCTTAAAATGAAATAGCCGACCATTGATGCAAGCACCGCTCCCATGGTATTGGCCGCAAAATCCAGCCAGTCTCCGCCACGGTATGTCGTGCAGTATTCTTGCAGCAACTCCACCATTCCGCTGAACAAAACGGGACAGACAAACGCCCCTGCCCATGCATGCCATAAAGGGGTGTTGTCTCTCCGGTGAGCGCGAAGAAACTCCAGCCACAGCATTCCCGACATGCCGAAATACATACAGATATGCACCACCTTGTCTATATTGGGAATCTTGCTTATTTCTGTAGAAGGCGGTTTAAAGAATGAAAGATAAATCACCGTCAGAATAATAAAAAGCGACACCGGATATTTCTTAATATAATATAGCATATACCAAATTATCAACGAACTGTGCGCAAAAGTACAGAACATTTTCTATATTTGCATGTTTTAGGTGGTATTAATAACGAATTGAAAGAAAAATCTACGTTTTATGACAAAAAGTGACAGAGCTAACTTCGGAAGCAAATTAGGCGTCATACTTGCCTCGGCAGGCTCCGCAGTAGGTTTAGGTAACATCTGGCGTTTCCCGTTTGAGACCGGGAATCACGGAGGTGCGGCATTTATCCTTGTATACCTGGTTTGTGTGCTCATTCTCGGCATCCCCATCATGATTGCAGAATTCCTCATCGGCAGGCACTCGCGTGCCAATACGGCAAGGGCTTATCAGAAATTAGCACCCGGCACGCATTGGCGCTGGGTAGGACGTATGGGCGTACTGGCCGGATTCCTTATTCTGGGATATTACTCCGTTGTGGCAGGATGGACGCTTGAGTTTATCGGCGAAGCGGCTACCAACAGTTTTGCCGGGAAGTCGGCAGCCGATTTCATCTCATCCTTCAACAGCTTTGTCAGCAACCCCTGGCGTCCGGTCATCTGGCTGGTGCTATTCCTGCTGGCCACCCATCTCATCATTGTCAAAGGAGTGGAAAAAGGTATTGAAAAATCAGCCAAAATCATGATGCCGATGCTGTTTGTCCTATTGATAATCCTTGCCATCTGCTCCATATCCCTGCCCGGTGCAGGAGCAGGCATTGAATTCCTGCTGAAACCGGACTTCAGCAAAGTGGACGGCAATGTGTTCCTTGGAGCTATGGGGCAGGCATTTTTCTCCCTAAGTCTTGGGATGGGATGTCTCTGTACGTATGCTTCCTATTTCCGTAACGATACAAACTTGTCCAAAACGGCACTCAACGTGGCCGCTATCGACACCATGGTAGCCATCCTAGCAGGATTCATCATCTTCCCTGCCGCCTTCTCTGTGGGTATCCAACCGGATGCAGGTCCCAGTCTATTGTTCATCACCCTACCCAATGTCTTTCAGCAAGCATTCGGCAATATTCCCTGGCTGGCAGTCCTGCTATCTCTGATGTTCTATATCCTACTGGCATTGGCAGCACTTACTTCCACCATTTCCCTGCACGAAGTGGTAACCGCCTATCTGCATGAAGAATTCAAGCTTTCACGCAGCAAGGCAGCCAGATACGTAACAGCCGGCTGCATTTTCTTGGGAGTTTTCTGCTCACTGTCTCTCGGCATCGGCAAGAGCTATACCGTATTCGGGCTAAACCTGTTCGATTTGTTCGACTTTGTAACAGCCAAGCTAATGTTGCCGTTAGGCGGTTTCTTCATTTCCATTTTCATAGGATGGCATCTGGACAAAAAAATCGTATGGGAAGAAGTCAGCAACAACGGAACTCTGAAAGTATCCGTCTACAAGCTGCTGATATTCATTCTGAGATACATCGCCCCAACAGGAATTGCACTGATTTTTATCAATGAACTGGGTTTTCTAAAATAAGCTATCATGCAGAATCCTTTTAAAGAATTCCTTTATTTCTCCCGAGGAGAAAGACGCGGAATACTGGTTTTGATTACCGGCATCATTCTCGTCTTTCTCTCCGGGTATATTTATATATACCAAAGAGAAAACCGCCCCCTCTCCGATGAAGCAATCCGGCGGCAGGCCACTGCCATGGCAGAATACGAATCGTTCATCGCATCCATACAAGAAAAGGAACAAAAATGGGACAACAGATTTAATTCTTCTCTCCTAAAGCACCCTCCAACTGTCTCCCTGGCCCGTTTTAATCCCAATACCGCCGACTCCGTCACTTTTTGTCGACAGGGACTGCCCGGATGGATGGTGCGAAACATACTCCGCTACCGTAGCAAAGGGGGGAAGTTCCGTAAGGCGGAAGATTTCCGGAAAATATATGGAATGACAGAAAAACAATATCAGACGCTCCTGCCCTATATCCACATCACTCCGGAAGACACAGAAACAAGAACCGCCCGGTTGTACAGCTCTCCTGCAAGCAATGACAGCGCTGCCACTTCCCGAATTGCACCGGAAAAATATCCGGCCGGAACCCTTGTCGACTTGAACCGCGCCGACACCACAGAGCTGAAGAAAATACCAGGCATCGGTAGCAGCATTGCCCGTCTAATCATCAGTTACCGACAACGCCTGGGAGGATTCTACGACATCACGCAACTACAAGAAATCCATTTGGACACCAGCCAATTGCAGTCTTGGTTTTCCATCGACACCCGGGCCATCCGCCTCATCAACCTGAACCGTAGTAGCCTAGAGAGGCTACGCAACCATCCTTACATCAACTTCTACCAAGCAAAGGCCATTGTAGAATACCGAAAGAAGAAAGGCAACCTTCATAGTCTGAAACCTTTTGCACTTTACGAGGAATTCTCCGATACCGATTTGGAGAAAATCAGTCACTACGTTTGCTTTGAATAACAGCATCATGCAACATTCTTCAATGTCTGATGTAACCTTTTCACCACTCATTTCGTTTAACAAGCAGAAACGCCTTGAAAGCAGGAAGGTCTACTGCAATAAGGATTAGAACCATCATATCAATATGAAGAAATGAGAGCTCCCGCATATTCCTGGTAAACTTTCCCTGCTACTTCTCGTTCGGCCGCAGTTTCAAGACAGCACAGCGAAAGGTGAACAACAGTGACAATGACTCGGGAGTAATGGGCACGGGGAAATAGGCTCAGACCATTTTATTGATTTCCCCGTCAATCAGATGTATCGTCCGGTCGGTGAGCTGCGCCAGTCCTTCATCATGGGTTACGACAACAAACGTTTGTCCGAAACGGTTACGTAAATCAAAAAAGAGCTGGTGCAGTTCTTCCTTATTATGGGTATCCAAGCTGCCGGAAGGTTCATCTGCCAGCACCACTGCCGGATGATTGATGAGAGCACGGGCCACCGCCACACGCTGCTTCTCACCTCCCGACAACTCATTCGGCTTGTGGGAGGCCCGTTCGGCAAGCCCCATGAATTCAAGAATTTCCGTGGCCGCCTCCTTGGCTTCCTGCTGTCCTCTTCCGGCAATGAAGGCTGGTATCATTACATTCTCCAAAGCCGTAAACTCCGGCAGCAGTTGATGGAACTGGAACACAAAGCCGATATGGCGGTTGCGGAATGCGGAAAGTTCCTTCTCCCTCATACGGTTGACTTGTGTACCGTCAATAACCACCGAACCGCCATCCGGCATATCCAACGTACCCATGATTTGCAGCAAGGTAGTTTTACCCGCTCCACTGGGGCCTACAATGCTGACAATCTCCCCTTTCTCTATCTCCAGGTCAATACCCCGCAACACTTGCAGGTTACCGAAACTCTTCGTTATATTCTCTAAATGAATCACTAGGCTATTTACAATTTGACAATTTACTATTTACTATTTGATAGTTTTCTTTCAAGTGCTATTACTATAGTCTTTTAATTACATATTCGGCCAAATAGCAGCCAAAAACTGCGGGCATGTAGCTCACTGTTCCACAGGTGGACTTCTTGTTCATCTCATCATCCGTCAGCAACACCGCCTTCAAATCCGCTTGCTCCGTACTGAAAACGACAGGAAGCTTACGCTTTATACCCATTTTTTGCAGACGCTTACGCACAGCCTTACTCAATCCACAATGATAGGTATCCCATATATCGGCAAAGCGCACTTGCGTAATGTCACTCTTTGCTCCCGCCCCCATGCTGGACACAATCTTGATATGCCGCCTCATGGTTTCCGCTATCAAATGGCATTTTGGAGCAAGCGTATCAATGGCATCCACCACAAAGTCATAAGCCGCTGCATCCAGCAGTTCCGGTATGTTCTCATCTTTCAGGAATACGGGAAACACTTTCAATTCCAGAGCCGGATTAATGTCCCTGAAACGTGATGCCAATATCTCTGCCTTCTTCTGCCCCAAGGTAGAATGCAGAGCCGGCAACTGACGGTTTATGTTCGTAGGCTGCACGGTATCAGCATCGACAATCGTCATCCGCCCCACTCCGGCACGGCATATCATCTCGGCCGCATAAGCACCTACACCACCCAGTCCTACGACAAGTACATGCGCTTTACGTAGCCGTTCCATCTTTTCATCTCCCAGCAGGAGTTGCGTTCGTTGTTTCCAATCTTCCATTTCAGCTTTTTTTAAACCACTTATAAAACCATTTGCCGACCTTCTCGTAATGTTGCGACTCATTGTTGCCACGCGGATTTGAGAAGGATACCGCATCCTGCGGTTCACCTAGTTGATCCGGATACAATACAATCAGACTATTATTTGCAAAATATTTACTGATTTGTGCCGGCAACTTCTCGAAGGAGCTGTCATAGGAGATGGAGCCCCGACGGGCACTGATAATCACTAACAGATGGTCAAAATTCACTTGCCCGGTCAATATCAGCAAGTCCCCCCAATCGTCCAGGCGGGAAAAGTCTGTCAATGTCTGTCCATATTTGGCTTTCACCAGCCCTTGAAGATGGGCGGTAGTCTCTTCATTGGCATAAAAATGCACCCGGCAACTCAAAGTACTCCCCAACCGGCAAAAATGTTCCACCCATTTCAGGAATCCCGCCTCATACTCGGCTTTCGGAGGTACCGCCACAATCACCCGCCTGATTGTGTTAATGGGCATCAGGAACTTGGAAACCATCACCTCGCGATGCAAGCCTTTCAGCAGATTCTCCGTCAGCATACCGAAGAAGGAGTCCACGATATTGACTTTACGGTGCAGACCTATAATGACATCGGTCGCTGCATATTCTTTTGCCGCATGGATAATTCCGGAAGCGATATTCAAGTCATAACGTGTAATTTGCCTCAACGGTACATCTGCCGAGGCCGTTATCATGGCAGCCTTTTCCAGATAGCGTTTCCCGCGCAGTTCAGCACTTTCAGAACTGCTATCGTCGTTGATGACATTCAGTGCTAACAGATTATCCCGTTGCTTCGGGTCGCGTATCACCAAAGAAAGATTTATCAAGTCTTCAATCGTATCGGGGTTGGCTATCGGAATCAGAATCTTCTCCGGCTCCACGGAACGACTTGCTTCCAGATGGGCTTCCTCCATGGCAATCTTCCGTGCGGCACGTTCCGTAATAAACGAACTGACGATGCAAGTTACAAGAATCAGCAGAACGGTACCGTTTAATACATCATCATTCAGCAAGCGTTCCCCACCAGGCAGAATGATGTTGTATCCCACCAACACAGCCGCCAGCGTTGCCGCTGCCTGTGCATTGCTCAATCCGTACATCAACTCCCGTTCAATCCCTTCCATCTTATATATTTTCTGCGTCAGCCAGCAGGCAATCCATTTACCAGCCAATGCCACCACAATCATTACAGCCGCTACTTTCAGAGCATCGCCATGACCGAAAATCACATGCACATCAATCAGCATACCCACACCTATCAGGAAATAGGGAATAAACAAGGCGTTGCCCACAAACTCCAGATGGTTCATCAGCGGAGAGACATGCGGAATCAGCCGGTTCAATACCAAACCTGCCAGGAAAGCACCCAGGATACCCTCCATCCCCACAAACTCCATCAATCCGGCTCCGAGAAAAACCATGGCAAGCACGAATATGAACTGCATTACGTTGTCATCGTACCTCCGAAAGAACCAACGACCTATGCGTGGAAACAGATATACAATCAAAATACCCAGGAAGATAACCTTTATGACAAGCCATACCCAGAAGAAGCCGTCCGACTCTCCCTTGAACATACCACCCACAACGGCCAGAACCAGCAAAGTGAGTGTATCCGTAACCGCCGTTCCTCCCACCGCAATGCTCACACTACGATGCCGCGACACACCGTAACGAATCACGATGGGATAGGCCACCAGCGTATGCGACGCATACATACTTGCCAGCAGGACAGAGGTCAGCACCCCGTACTTCAACAAAGCTATATTCGTTACCAAACCTATGCCTATGGGCACAATAAAAGCCAAGAGCCCCAAAACAAGAGCTTTGCCCCGGTTCTGTTTGAAGTCTCCCATATTCATTTCCAGACCGGCAAGGAACATGATGTAATACAAGCCTACTTTGCCGAAAAGTTCAAAACTGCTGTCACGCACCAAAATATTGAAACCATGCTCCCCGATGACAAGCCCCGCCAGTATCATTCCGATAATGTGCGGAATACGAAGCTTATTCAACAATATGGGAGCAAACAATATAATGAGGAGTACAAGGAGGAATATCCATGTAGGGTCGGTGATGGGAAGTTTCAAGCTGAAGTCAAACCAGTTCATAGGCTGTAAGTTTTAGGTTTTGCATGCAAAATAACGAAAAACTTTTCACTTTATGCGGTGTTATACAGCATTTTGTTATAAATTTGCGACCAATTCTATCTTTTTAGAGATAGTATTTCACTTTTTTATAAACTTAATTTAAAACAAAAGAAAAATGAAAGTAGCTATTGTTGGAGCAAGCGGAGCCGTGGGACAAGAGTTCCTGCGAGTGCTCGATGAAAGAAATTTCCCGTTGGACGAGTTAGTATTGTTCGGTTCTAAACGCAGTGCCGGAACCAAATATACCTTCCGCGGTAAACAGATCGAGGTGAAACTCTTGCAACACAATGATGACTTCAAAGGGGTTGATATCGCTTTCACTTCCGCAGGCGCAGGCACCTCCAAAGAGTTTGCCGAAACCATTACCAAGTACGGAGCAGTGATGATTGACAATTCCAGCGCTTATCGTATGGATGCCGATGTGCCTTTGGTAGTACCCGAAGTAAATGCTGCTGACGCCAAAGACCGTCCGCGCGGCATCATCGCCAACCCTAACTGTACTACTATCCAAATGGTAGTGGCACTGAAAGCCATCGAACAGCTTTCCCATATAAAGACCGTGCATGTTTCTACCTATCAGGCTGCCAGTGGTGCCGGCGCTGCTGCCATGGACGAGTTGTACGAGCAATACCGCCAGGTATTGGCAGGCGAACCCGTAACCGTTGAGAAATTCGCTTACCAGCTGGCATTCAACCTCATTCCGCAAATCGACGTATTCACCGAAAACGGCTATACCAAAGAGGAAATGAAGATGTACAACGAGACACGCAAGATTATGCACTCTGACGTAAAAGTCAGTGCTACTTGTGTACGTGTTCCCGCTCTCCGCTCTCACTCCGAAAGCATCTGGGTAGAAACCGAGCGTCCCATCTCCATCGAAGAAGCCCGCGAAGCATTTGCCAACGGCGAAGGCTTGATTCTGATGGACAATCCGGCAGAAAAGGAATACCCCATGCCGTTGTTCCTCGCCGGCAAAGACCCGGTTTACGTAGGTCGTATCCGTAAGGACCTCAGCAACGAAAACGGATTGACGTTCTGGATTGTAGGTGACCAAATCAAAAAAGGCGCTGCACTGAATGCGGTGCAGATTGCAGAATACTTGATTAAGGAAAAGGCACTGTAAGAGAACGATGAATAAAAAATAAGGGATGTCCTCGTTTTGTGAGGACATCCCTTATTTTTATAATCTACTTCATAATATTACCAACCTGGGTTCTGAGTCAACACCTGACCTTTATTCTCATAAATAGTCAACTGTGCGGCCGGTATGGCACGCAAATAGTAGCGTTCCGAATTCAATTCACCAGCCTTGAATATACGAAGTTCCTTTTCACGAAGATAATAAATATACCCTTTTTCAGTTTCTACATTACCGGGATTCTCCGGGTCGAACAGATAGAGCACTCTCTTGCCGGAATCATCTTTTGAAGATATTTCCGGATAATCGGCCATATTGACATAAGCACCCAGGAAAGACATGGTAGGATAACCATTTGCATCTTCTGAGTTTAAGTATTCAAACTTGGCCCAACGACGGAGGTCCTCACCACGACGGCCTTCCATAATCAACTCAATACGACGCTCACGACGGATTTCCCACAAAACCGGATTGACATCAGGGTCACGGGCAGGATCATTGATAACAACTCCATTCACACTCAAGTTACCGCCATTCAGTTGAACTTTCGGCATTGTCTTGGCTTCAGTATCTCCCCACTTCGTCAGCTGACGGTCACGGAGTTCATTGATAGATTTGTCAAGGTCGCTCTGCGAGAAACCGTTACCCCCCACTTGAGCAATCTCATAACGTGCTTCTACATAGTTCAGCAACACTTCCGCATAGCGGATACACGGAGCATCAGCCGGACTTAATCTACCGGTACAGTAATCCAGACCAGCCACCCACCACTCGTCGTTCAGGAACTTTTTGGTAGGATATCCCGTTGGTGATGTACCTTCGGTATAATTTGTACCCATGGCGCTCATGATACGGAGACTATCGGCAATAGTTTGATACAAACGCGGGTCACGATCTTGAAATGACTTCTGAATACTCGGATCTTCCTTACCTTGATACAGCGGAGACTGACCTATCGGCAAACCGTCACTGCAAAGATAAGTGTTGATTACATCTTGCGTAACACCACCCTGAGTCTGATCTTCCGGGCCATTGTAGGACATCAAAGCATTACACTGCAAACCGCTTGTATATTCACGATACCAGATAACTTCCGGATTGTTAGCCAAATCGTCCGTAGTAAACAAAGCATTATAGGTATTGCCTATTGAATAGATACCAGAGTTCATCACTACCTCCGCACCATTAATGGCTCCTTGCAGTAAATTCTTAATATCACCATCCGCCACTTTCTCTGAAGTAGGACCTACAGTAGTACCGTGATACTTCAGCCATGTGGCATGATACAGCATTTCGCGTGACATATACGCACCAACCACATATTTGTTGACTTGGCGCTTCGTATCATCCGTACGTACATTATCCAATGCATACTGAAAATCCTCTTGTATCTTCTGCGCTACATACAAATAAGAATCACGGTCTTTATAAAGGGCCGGGTCTGCCGGGTCTGTCACCTTATCGTAGTAAGGAACACCGCCATAATACTTTGCCAGCGTACTATAGGCCATTGCACGGAAATAGCGTGCAATACCTTCCCAGTGTCTCTTGGCTTCGTCCGAAATATTCATTCCGGGAATCTTCTCAAGCATGACATTGGCTTTATAAATAACACTATAATTGCCCGACCAAGTTCCTGTCTGGCTATTCCAGTCCGTAGTGGCAGAAGTGGAGAAATAAATATATCCTGAACCGTTTGTATTTGCATTATTCAGATTGATAAAATCATCCGTATAGTCATCTCCAGAGAAATAACCGGCAAAAACAGTATAGTCGGTACCATATCCTGTAAAGTAGGAAGAATAGAAGTCTTGCGCATAAGTACGCAACGAAGTTTCAGTCTGCCAATAAGTGTCATTGGTCTGCTTGTCCTGCGGGTCTTTATTCAAAAAATCGTCGCAACCGCAGAGCGAGCCCATTGCCAACGCACAAACGATGTATAATAAATTTTTCTTTTTCATAACTGCAATTACTATTAGATTATAAACTAAGCTGAATACCGAACGACACTGTCTTCTGGTATGGATAGCTACGGCCAAAGTTACGCTGGTCACTCTTACCACTGGCCGTACGTATTCCTATTTCCGGATCGATAGCAGGTTTTACACCGTCGATGGTGAAAAGGTTTTCACCAGTGAAATAAACACGCAAACCTTGCACTTTGAATTTACTCAACCAAACCTTAGGAAGAGAATATCCTACAGTAAACGTCTTCAGACGCAGATAAGCCATATTCAGCAAATAGCGGTCATTCACGCTATAGTTACCCGAAGCAGACTGCTTGTAATCCATCGGACGGGGATAGAAAGCATCCGTGTTTTCGGGAGTCCAATAATCCTCAGCACCTTTGTAGAAGGGTTCACCGGTAGTAAAGCCCGGCAATACCTGGTTACCTGCCGCCCAAAGTTTTCTTTTGGCTACCCCCTGGAAGAACATGCTTATATCAAAGCCTTTCCAAGCAGCATCCAAATTCAAACCAAACTGTAAACGCGGCAGGGCGTTACCTATAACACTAAGGTCACCCCTGTCATTTGTATTGGTCTGTTTTACGATTTCACCGTTGTTGTCGAGGTCTTTATAAAGCACATCACCGGGAGCAAATTGATAACCGGCAGGGAATACTTTAGTCTGGTCGGGCAAACCGGCTTTCAAAGAACCGTCAGCATTAAAGTCATCTTCCGTCAAGAAACGGTCGAACTGCAAGCCCCAGATATCTCCCAAAACCATACCTTCTTTATAAGCACTCTTATCCCACCAGCCGGTAGCTCCATAAGAAGGAATCTTTGTATTATACGTCCACTTGGTTACTTCAGTCTTGTCATCGGCAACAGAAGCCGTCACGCCAAAGTGCAGACCATTCTTGAAGGTATGGCGATAGTCAATGGCAAGTTCCCATCCTTTGGTCTGGATAGTACCCATATTTTCATATGGAGCGTCAGCACCCAATGTGGCAGGCAGGTTGGCAGTAGTCAAAATATCACTGGTAGTACGGTTATACCAATCAAACGTTACTCCCAACGCATCATTGAAGAAACGGGCATCCAAGCCAAGGTCAAGTGTAGTAACCTTCTCCCAAGTAAGGGTTGAAGACACAATAGTCGGTTTTTGTGTTGACTGTACTTTCTTTCCATCGATAATCCAACTGTCAACAGAAGTGGACAGAGTGGAGATATAACGGTCGGTACCTACATCCTGGTTACCAATCATACCCCAAGAGCCGCGAATCTTCAACGTACTCAGATAAGGCTTCAGTGACTGCATGAACGGTTCTTCAGAAATACGGTAACCGGCAGACATGGATGGGAAGAAACCGAAACGATTCCCAGAGGGGAAACGGGAGGAACCGTCATAACGGCCGTTCAGTTCCAACATATATCGGTCTTTATAAGAATAATTAAGACGTCCGAAGAAGCCTGCTACAGACCACCAAGTATGCGAGGAGCTTGTAGTCTGGTCACCTGTAGCCAGATTCAATTCCGGTTTTGCGGGGTCGAGCAGACCTTTGCGTTGCGCCCAGTAATATTCATATTCGCTCTTTTCAAGGCTGGAACCTGCCATCGCCTTAAAATCATGATCTCCCCAGCGTTTGGCATAAGTTGCCACGAAGTTGGCTGTCAGATTCTCCGTGCGTCCGGTTTCCTGATATACATAATCATAAGTAGCAGCAGATAGATAACTGCCATAAGAATCACGTAATGCCTCAACAGACGGACGGGCAGTGAAGATTTCATAACCACTGGTCAAGCTCGGTGTACCATACTTCTTATAGCGATTTTCCACGCTGCTATAAGCAACATCTATATCCAGTGTTAAATCTTTGATAGGCTTGATAGTTGCACCACCTGTCAAACGCAGATACTCACGTTCTTTTGTGGTAATAGGAGCACTTTTCTGTTCGGTCAAGGCGTTACGGAACTCCTTGCCTTCAAAAGTACCGTAAGGCATCATCGGTTGCCAACGATACAGATAGTACATCGGGTCGTAAAGATCACTGTTATAGTTGAATGGCTTATCGTAGTCAGAACGGGTGAACATGACACCTGTACGGATAGACACATATTTGTTCAATTCAGAGTTCAAAGAGATATTGGCATTGTAACGCTTATAGTTGTCTGAATTGACTTTCATCATACCATCCTGGCTCAGATATCCCAAAGCGATATTGTAATTAGTCTTTCCATTGCCACCGTTGATAGAAAGGCTATGGTTCTGCTGCGGAGCCCAGTCCTTAATGTATTCATCATACCAGTCCCAAGTACGGATAAAGAACATACCGCCATCGCGGAACTCAAAGTCACGACCCAATTCCATCTCACGGCCAAACTGGTCACCATAGCCATATTTGTCCCAGTAATCCTTCATTTTCTGCACATGTGTAGCATCCACACGCATATTACCCACTACGTTATAAAATGCGGTAGACCCCTTAGTCTGATTGATTACACCTTGCAAGTTAATATCAGCCTGCTGCCATCCCGGAAGTTGTTCGGGTGTCTTGGTCGGCGTACGCCATGCAAAGTTATTGGTATATTTTACAGAGAGACGTTCATGTTTACTTCTTGATTTTGTGGTAATCAGCAATACGCCAAATGCACCACGGGCACCGTAAATAGAAGCAGAAGCAGCATCCTTCAATACAGATATACTTTCAATATCGTCCGGATTCACCATAGAAATATCCGTTACTTCCACATTATCTACCAGAATCAACGGTTTGGAGTCACCATTCGGAGAACCGATACTACCACGAATCTTGATAGTAGGCGCACCACCTATCTCACCGGAGTTGGTAGTAATGGTCAATCCCGGCACAGCCCCCTGCAAGGCACGGCCTATATCCGTGATAGGACGGCTATCGATTGTTTTGTTCACATCTACATTAGCCACCGCACCGGTCAGGTTCACCTTTTTCTGTGCACCATAACCTACTACGACAACTTCATCCAACAACTCCGTATCATCTTTCAAAACAACCTTCATTACCGAAGTTGCCTTGACTTCTTGAGTAGTATATCCCACAAATGATACTTGCAGAATAGCACCGGGCTTTACATTTAATTTGGAAACTCCATCCAAATCCGTGATACCACCATTGGTCGTACCTTTCTCAATGACATTGGCACCAATAACAGGTTCACCTTTTGTATCTACGACTGTGACAGTCACAGAGATAGATTGCATCTGTTCTTGTACTCCTTGCGAGTCGCCAGATGCAGTTTGTGTAGCCATCACGTTGCCACTGCCTAAAAACAGAGCACAGATTGCCACCGCCGTAAGGAACTTACCATTAGCAAGTCCTCGTCTTTTACGATCTTCATTCATAAGTGATTGATGATTTTGTTAATTAAACAAGTTTTTCAAAATTAGGGTAAGGGAATCATATGGTTCGGAATAGTGAGACTATTTCCAAAGGTTTCTTTAATCTCTCATAGGCATCTTCTTTATTTAAAGGTTCATAACTTTATATTATCTCTCTTCTTTTCTATTTATTTACCAAGTTCAAACGGAACTTAGTTATATATATGCAAGGCTAAAATCTTGTTAATTACTTAGCTCTATTGGTTGTTTTAAG
>NZ_JAMZEE010000026.1:0-60719 GCF_024704895.1 Bacteroides muris (ex Fokt et al. 2023)
TGACCGCTACGGGTATCAGTAATATATTGCAAATAAGTAATTTGAGACTTAAATCGCTGCACTTCGGAAGGACGTGCATGGACAAAAACCAGGTTACGGATGACGGGAACCAAAGCACGGACTTTCCTGCCCCTACGGATACTTATCTTATATTGCATGGGAATGAAACAGCCAAGATTTGCCTTTTCGAGAAGATGCATAGCTTCAAGCTCCCTGCGGTATGTGGCACGCATGGCAAACCAAACTTCGGTCTCTTTATCCATTTCTATTCTTGCTGATTTTACTTAGAAAAAGGTATTCCTTGGGGGCTTTGAACTACCATTACAGAACTGTAGTTCAATCACTTGCGAGCATTTTATGGAAAGTTTGACAAGCAATATGCTCTTCTTGTCAACAGATTCTCTGCGGTTGTTCACTACCTTTTGGTAAGAGACTATAAACGAACGCATTAGAAACAAAAAAGCGTTTTTTAATCGTACGTTTAATGAACGCAAAGATAGATACGTTTTTTGTAATGACAAAATGTTTGATAGAAAAATGTTCCTGACGAGGAATGGCAATAGTCGCATTGCGTTGAATATCAGTAGTATATGAAACATGTATAATCAGTTAAATTTTTCTTGTTTTTAGCTTTCCGAATGTGCTTTGTAAAGGCTTGAAATAGGTGTTCATTAAACGTACGTTTAATGAACAGCATATCATCCTATATATCAACCACTTAAAATTAATTCCCACACATTTTTCTCCAAGTCCCCCTATTTCTCTCCTACTTTTTATACTTTCGCATTTTTTAACCAGATTAAAAAACAGTTAAACGGACGAAGAATTACACAAATGAAAGAACTCAAAAAAAGAAGCATCTCAACAGTAACGAGCAGAGAAGCATGTCGTATCAATCTGATACACAGAAACCAAGAACAACGAAAGTAAAAGAACACTGCTCCATAGTGGATGAAAAGCTATTGGCAGAACGGGTTTACTACGGAATCCAGACCCATGTTTATGTAGGTTACTTAAGAGCCTTTAAATCAGGCTATTTTGAAGGCACAAAAATCAGGAAAATAACGGATATAGCCAAACTGCTCGTAGCATCCGAAAACTTCACAAAGAGAGCCAGAGGAGAGCAAAAACCTTTGACTTACAGTACGATAATCACCGAATTGGAGAAGGTATGGGCCATCATAAAACGGGAAGACACCACACTGATTGACCCATACGGATATGATGTAAGGATAAATCACTGATAGTTCAGTACCTGGAAAGGCAGTAATTTTGCCGCCGTCAGCAACCCGACAGAAGGGCTACACCTTTCTCGTCGGATGGTGTAGCCTCAACAAGGCAAGGGCGTAGCCATCCGTACTGAAAGGAGTAGCCCTTTTTCATTGCTGATTATCATACATTTACTAACCATAAAAACATGAAAAATGGGAAAAGAAAAAACTGAATTTGAGGAGCAATTTGTATCCAAAACAGAAAAAGCAAAAAAGCTATGGGAAAAACGGATTACGGAAAACACGACATTGAGCATGGAGTCTGTACAATGAAATGAAAGCCCGCATCGTGATGCCCGGAAAGTACATACTGAAATTACTCAGGGGTTAGATTTAATAAAAGAAATATAATACTTATCTTTGTGTCCATAACAAAACACCCTAATCATTATGAATCTGAAAAAACTATTTTTTGTTTCTGCCCTGCTCTTTGCTGCGTGCGGCACTATCCAGGCCCAGGAAGTCATTGCCCACCGTGGTTTCTGGACAATAAGCGGTTCGGCCCAGAACTCCCTTGCCGCACTTGTAAAGGCCGATTCCATCCACTGCTACGGCTCCGAGTTCGACGTTTGGCTCACCACAGACAATCAGCTGGTTGTCAATCATGACGCCACCTTTAAAGGCGTGACTATGCAAGATGCCACAGCCAAGGTATGCACCGCCGTACAACTGGACAACGGCGAACAACTCCCTACCCTGCAACAGTATCTGGACAAGGCAAAAAGCCTGAAAACCCGCCTTATCCTCGAACTGAAAGCCCATAAAACTCCCGAACAAGAGACACGTGCCGTAGAGGGCATCGTTAAGATGATTAGGAATATGGGGCTGGAAAGCCGTACCGAATACATCACCTTCTCCAAACATGCCACCAAGGAGTTTATCCGTCTGGCACCCAAAGGCACCCCCGTCTACTACCTGACCGGTGACCTTACCCCCAAGGAGTTGAAAGCATGGGGTTGTGCCGGTCCCGACTACCACTTCAGTGTCTTCCAAAAACATCCTGAATGGATAAAGGAATGCCACGAGCTCGGCATGAAAGTAAACGCCTGGACTGTAAACAAAGCCAAAGACATGGAATGGCTCATCAGCCAAGGAGTAGATTTCGTCACAACCAATGAGCCGGTAACATTGAAAGCAATTTTAAAGAAAAAATAGCCGTTCCTTATACATTTAGAAATAAAAGCCAAGCAAACCGCTTCATCATGTCAACAATGAAGCGGTTTACTGTTTTCAAAAAGGTAGCATTTATTCATATAAGCAATCTTTTTTCTTATTCCGAATCATGCCACGCTTTTATATTGATTACAATTTATACAAAAAACAAAGTTATATGCTTTCAGATTGAAAGCTCCGCTACACATATTATCATTGAATGAAAGTTTAACCGCAAATAAATAGAAAATGGATATACTTTTCATTTAATCATAAAACAAAACGTCGTATATTTGCATCGAAATAAAACAAAAGGACGTATTAATCAACCAACAAAGGACAAAATGACAAGAACAATAAAATTCACCAAGATGCATGGTGCCGGAAACGACTACATTTATGTAGATACAACCCGATTTCCCATCGAACATCCGGAAGAACTTTCAAAGATATGGAGTGCACCACATACGGGAATTGGAAGTGACGGTCTGGTACTTATAGGCACTTCGGACAAAGCCGATTTCAGCATGCGGATATTCAATGCCGACGGCTCGGAAGCCCGGATGTGCGGCAATGCAAGCCGTTGCATCGGAAAATATCTTTTTGACTACGGACTGACCTCTAAAACGAAAATCATGCTCGACACACTGTCAGGTATAAAGGTGCTAAACCTGCACTTGGCAGACGGAAAGGTCAACTCTGTAACCGTAGACATGGGCATACCTGCCGACGAACCGGCAGATTACGACGGCAAAGGTGCCAAACCGATGAAAGAACAACCCATCGAAGTGGACGGAGAACGATATGCAGGTACCACCGTATCCATGGGAAACCCGCACCTGGTCATCTTCGTCAATGACATAGAGGACGTCGACCTTCCGGTAATCGGCCCCAAACTGGAAAACCATCCCCTTTTCCCCGAACGCATCAACGTAGAATTTGCCCAGATATTGGAAGAAGGAAAAATAAGGATGCGTGTCTGGGAACGAGGCTCGGGCATCACCCAAGCCTGCGGAACCGGAGCTTGTGCCACCGCCGTGGCAGCCTTCCTCACCGGACGCGCGGGAAGAGATTCTACCGTCATCATGGACGGAGGCTCACTCAACATCCGATGGGACATCGCTACCAGACATGTCCTGATGACGGGGGAAGCCACCAAAGTATTCGACGGAGAAATTGAATTAATTGACTAACCACCAACTATCAACCAAGAAAAGATTATGGCATTAGTTAACGAACATTTTTTAAAACTACCGGGCAGTTATTTGTTTTCAGACATAGCCAAGAAGGTAAATACTTTCAGGATAACACACCCAAAGCAGGAAGTCATCCGTCTGGGTATCGGAGACGTTACCCGGCCACTGCCGCCGGTCTGCATCGAAGCGATGCACAAGGCGGTGGAAGAGATGGCTGATGCGCAGACATTCCGTGGATACGGTCCCGAACAGGGATACGACTTCCTGATAGAAGCCATCATCAAGCACGATTACCTTCCGCGAGGCATCCATTTCAGTCCTACGGAAATCTTCGTAAACGACGGAGCAAAGAGCGACACGGGAAACATCGGCGACATTCTCCGCCACGACAACAGCGTGGGAGTGACCGACCCGATTTATCCGGTCTATATAGACAGCAACGTGATGTGCGGACGTGCCGGAGTATTGGAGGAAAACGGCCAGTGGAGCAACGTCACCTACATGCCTTGTACCGCCGAAAACAACTTCATCCCGGAGATTCCGGACAAGCGCATCGACATTGTCTACCTCTGCTATCCCAACAACCCGACGGGAACCACCCTGACCAAGTCCGAGCTGAAGAAATGGGTAGATTATGCGCTCGCCAACGACACGCTGATTCTGTTCGATGCCGCCTACGAAGCCTTCATCCGCGAAGATGATGTGCCCCACTCCATCTACGAGATAAAAGGAGCAAAGAAATGCGCCATCGAGTTCCGCAGCTTCTCGAAAACTGCCGGATTCACGGGAGTACGCTGCGGCTACACCGTTGTGCCGAAAGAACTCACTGCCGCCACGCTGGAAGGCGAACGCATCCCGCTGAACAAGCTCTGGAACCGCCGCCAATGCACCAAGTTCAACGGCACCAGCTACATCACCCAACGGGCAGCGGAAGCCATCTATACACCGGAAGGACAGCGGCAGATAAAGGAAACGACAGATTACTATATGAACAACGCCCGCACCATGAAGCAGGGCCTTGAAGCGGCCGGACTGAAGGTCTACGGTGGTGTGAACGCTCCTTACATCTGGCTGAAAACGCCTGACGGAACGGGCTCCTGGCGATTCTTTGAACAAATGCTGTATGAGGCCAATGTAGTGGGCACACCGGGCGTGGGCTTCGGTCCCAGCGGCGAGGGTTATATCCGGCTGACGGCCTTCGGAAAACACGAAGATTGCGTGGAAGCCATGAAGCGCATCCGGAAGTGGCTGAAATAAGAAAACTAAACTTAAAAGTAAAAAAGGTATGAAAACAAGAAGTATAAAACGGGGGATAATGGCAATGATACTCTTATCAATGGCAATGCCTTTCACGGCAAAGGCTCAGGATAAAGTGGAAGCATCGGTAGGCGTCGACCTCGTAAGCGGCTACGTCTGGCGTGGCCAGGATTTGGGGGGTGTAAGCCTTCAGCCAAGTGCATCCATTGCCTACAAAGGTTTCTCTCTGGGGGCTTGGGGCTCCGTAGGCATCGAGAGTTCGGACACGAAAGAGTTCGACCTCATACTGGGATATTCGACCGGAGGCTTCAGCGTATCGGTGACGGACTACTGGTACAATGTGACCGGAGATGGAGCGACGGCCAAATACTTCCGGTATGGAGCACACAATGCAGCCAACTCACATCTGTTCGAGGCGCAAATCGGTTATGATTTCGGCCCCGTAGCCGTAAACTGGTACACCAACTTTGCAGGCGACGACGGCGTTGACAAAGACGGTGACCGTGCTTATTCATCCTACATCTCCGTAGCAGCCCCCTTCGCATTGGGCGGACTGGACTGGACAGCCGAGATAGGCGCTACCCCTTGGGCCACGGACTTCTATGAAGCCAACGGCTTTGCCGTATGCGACGTCAGCCTGGGAGTATCAAAAGACATCAAAATCACCGATTCCTTCTCCCTCCCGTTGTTTGCCAAAGCAACTTGGAATCCGAAGTCTGAAGGTGCCTATTTCATAGTCGGACTAAGTTTCTAAGATGAGAAAGCAATGAAAAGAAGTTTTTTTCACTCTAACATAGTTTTATTAAACCAACAATTACAACTCTAAGGTATTATGTCAAAATTGAGATTCAGAGTAGTAGAGACGGCGTTCAAGAAGAAACCCGTTGCAGTGGCAGTCCCGGCGGAACGTCCGTCAGAGTATTTTGCCAAGTATGTATTCAACAAGGAGAAGATGTTCCGCTATCTGCCAAGCAAGGTGTATGCCAAACTGACGGATGTGATTGACAACGGAGCCCCGCTAGACCGCAGCATAGCCGACGAGGTTGCCGCAGGTATGAAGAAATGGGCGGTTGAAATGGGGGCGACCCACTATACTCACTGGTTTCATCCGCTGACCGAAGGTACTGCCGAAAAGCACGATGCCTTTGTGGAACACGACGGCAAAGGCGGCGTAATGGAGGAATTCTCCGGTAAGCTGCTCGTACAGCAGGAACCGGACGCTTCCAGTTTCCCGAACGGCGGTATCCGCAATACGTTCGAGGCACGTGGCTACTCGGCATGGGACCCCTCTTCCCCGGCATTCATCGTAGACGACACGCTCTGCATCCCGACTATTTTCATCGCCTATACCGGTGAGTCTCTGGACTACAAGGCACCGTTGCTGAAAGCCCTGCGTGCCGTAGACAAGGCTGCCGTCGACGTATGCCACTATTTCAATCCGGAAGTAAAGAAAGTGGTTGCCTATCTGGGCTGGGAGCAGGAATATTTTCTGGTTGACGAAGGGTTGTACGCCGCCCGTCCCGACCTGCTGATGACCGGACGCACGCTGATGGGCCATGACAGCGCCAAGAACCAGCAGCTGGAAGATCATTACTTCGGGGCCATCCCCAGCCGTGTGGCCGCTTTCATGAAGGAACTGGAAATCGAAGCGCTGAAACTCGGCATCCCCGTCAAGACCCGTCACAACGAAGTGGCTCCCAACCAGTTCGAGCTGGCTCCCGTCTTCGAGGAATGCAACCTGGCGGTAGACCACAACATGCTCATCATGGCTTTGATGCGTAAAGTGGCACGTAACCACGGCTTCCGCGTACTGCTGCACGAAAAGCCTTTCAAGGGTGTCAACGGTAGCGGCAAGCATAATAACTGGTCGCTGGGTACGGACACTGGTGTCCTGCTCCACGCCCCCGGCAAACTGCCCGAAGAGAACCTGCGTTTCATCACCTTCGTAGTGAATACGCTGATGGCCGTATACCGCCACAACGGATTGCTGAAGGCCTCCATCTCCAGCGCCACGAACGCCCATCGTCTGGGTGCCAACGAAGCTCCTCCGGCCATCATCTCTTCCTTCCTGGGCAAGCAGTTGAGCCAGGTGCTGGAGCACATCGAAGAGAGTACAAAGGACGACCTCGTCAGCCTCAGCGGCAAGCAAGGCATGAAGCTGGACATCCCGCAGATTCCGGAACTGATGATAGACAATACCGACCGCAACCGTACCAGCCCGTTCGCTTTCACCGGCAACCGCTTCGAGTTCCGCGCCGTGGGTTCCGAAGCCAACTGTGCCAGTGCCATGATTGCACTGAACTCTGCCCTTGCCGAGCAGTTGGTGGAATTCAAGAAAGATGTGGACGAACTGATTGAAAAGGGTGAACCGAAAATTTCCGCCATCCTCGAAATCATCCGCCGGTACATCAAAGTCTGCAAGCCTATCCACTTTGACGGCAACGGCTACAGCGACGAATGGAAAGCCGAAGCAGCCCGCCGCGGTCTGGATTGCGAGACAAATGTTCCCGTCATCTTCGACAACTACCTGAAACCGGAGAGCATCCGGATGTTCGAATCCATCGGAGTCATGACGAAGAAAGAACTGGAAGCCCGCAATGAAGTGAAATGGGAAATGTATACCAAGAAAATCCAAATCGAAGCCCGCGTGCTCGGAGACTTGGCCATGAACCACATCATCCCCGTAGCTACACAATACCAGACCGATTTGGTGGACAACGTCTACAAGATGAAAGACCTGTTCCCCGCAGAGAAGGCCGCAAAACTATCTGCCAAGAATCTGGAACTCATCGAAGAGATTGCCGACCGCACTGCCTTCATCAAGGAGCATGTGGATGCCATGATCGAGGCGCGCAAAGTGGCCAACAAAATTGACAGTGAACGTGAAAAAGCCATCGCCTACCACGACAACATCGTACCGATGATGGAAGAAATCCGTTACCACATCGACAAGCTGGAACTCATCGTCGACAATCAGATGTGGACGTTGCCCAAATATCGCGAGTTACTGTTTATAAGATAAAGGATAAGGGATGAAAGATTAAGAATTAATAGAATGGACTTACCCTTCATTATTTACCTCTTCATCCTTGGTTCCTTATCGCTTTCTTTTGTTGGTTGTTTTAAGTTTGCAGGGAGAGAGGTGCCGCGAGGCAGTTCTCTCTCTCTTTTTTCGTCCATGCCAACTGTTGGCAGTAAGCAGGAAATAACCTATCTTTGCCCGTCAGATAAAAACAATCTTGTCATCATGAAGAATTTACGTAACTGCTATGCAGCGTTCCTGCTGTTTGCCTTGCTGTTTGTTTCGGCTACTGCCTGGGCACAAACCGATTTGCAGCAAAAACTGAGTCAGATTTCCGCCATTACGGAAACCCGTCCGTTGGAGTCCACCCGGTTCTCCGAGAAGTATATAACCTATTTCACCCAGCCGTTGGACCACGACCATCCCGAAAAGGGCAGCTTCCGACAGCGCGTGATTGTCTCCCACGTCGGTTTCGACCGTCCTACGGTAATTGTAACCGAAGGCTATGGAGCCGCCTATGCCCTCAATCCCAAGTATCGCGAGGAACTTTCAGAGCTGCTCGATGCCAACATGATTTTTGTGGAATACCGTTATTTTCTGGAATCCACCCCAGAACCAAAAGATTGGCAATACCTCACTGCCGAGAATTCTGCAGACGACCTGCATGCCGTCCGCAACGCCTTTAAAAGCATCTATCCCGGCAAATGGATTGCAACCGGCATCAGCAAGGGCGGGCAGACTACCCTGCTCTACCGCACGTTCTATCCGGACGATGTGGATATTTCCGTGCCATACGTAGCTCCGCTCTGTTATGCGGCGGAAGACGGACGCCACGAACCTTTTCTCAAGAAAGTGTCTACTCCGCAAGACCGCAAACGAATTGAAGACTTCCAGCTGGAAGTGTTGAAACGGAAAGCCACGCTGCTCCCCCGCTTTGAGAAATATTGCGATGAAAAAGGGCTCAAGTTCCGTGCGCCCGTTGAAGAAATATACGACTATTGTGTGCTGGAGTATTCTTTCGCCCTTTGGCAGTGGGGGTCTCCCGTCAACAGCATTCCCGCAACCACGGCTCCGGACGATGAGATATTTGCCCATCTGCTCGACATCAGCAACCCCGACTATTTCATTGCCGACAGCCCGACAGCCTCGTTCTTCGTGCAGGCCGCCCGCGAGTTGGGTTATTACGGCTACGATACGAAGCCTTTCAAGAAATATCTTTCCATCCAATCGAACAAGGCTTACCTGCACCGCCTCATGCTTCCCGAAGAGCTGAAAGACATGCCCTTCGACAAGACCCTAAGCAAGAAAATCACGGAATTCTTGAAAAAGAATGACCCGAGAATGATATTCATCTACGGACAGAACGACCCATGGACGGCTGCCGGAGTGACCTGGCTGAAAGGGAAGAAGAACATCCATGTATTCGTCGAGCCCGGCGGAAGCCATCGGGCACGCATCAGCACTCTGCCTGAAGCAGAAAAGAAACAAGCGATGGAGCTGATTAATGAATGGTTGAAATAATAAAAAACGGATGGTCTGTGTGGCATGAACAGACCATCCGTTTACTCCAGACAGACCATCTGTTCTACCTCAACAGATGGTCTGTTTTTTTATTCTATAATTTGTGCATCCTCAATATGGTCCACCGCCTTTGCAGAAGCATCCGGTGTCTTTGGGCGGCAGCGCGTAAACTTAAACCAGTTCAGCAGTTCCGAAGCCGCATAGACCAGACTACTAATACCGATAATGATAAATGCCGTGGAACGTACTCCCATAGGATTGAACAACGCAACCAGACCAGCAATCAGAATCAATACAGGCACCGTGTAAAAGCCATACGGCACCGGCATCCAGCGACGGGCGGCGGAGAGCGAGGCAATCTGTTGCACTCCTCCCATCAGCAGAACAAATCCCAATACAAATGTTAGCAAATCGGCAAAGAAACCGGGCATGATAATCAGCCACAAGCCAAACAGCAGGCTGCCCACCCCCTCGACAGGGAAACGACTGCGCATCTCCGTGCTCTGTGCAAAGTAGCCTATGATACTGATAAGCGAAGGCACCAGGAAAACGACACCTATCGTAATCACCAGGTAATCACCGGCCTGGTCGGGAAACATCACCAGCACCAAACCGATAACCAGCGCACATATTGCGCGCAAAAATGAATAACTTAATCCTTTCATGAGTCTATGTTTTTTTGCGAAGATACATCTTTATCCGAATAACTCCGCACGAAAATTCCGAAAAATCAGTTTACATTCAACCAGGCATTCATATCTTCGGCCACAAAAAGCCAGTATACCAACAACAGTACAGCAATAACTACACCTATGGCAACTAAATGTTTTCGATTCATAGTTTGTTCCTTTCTTTTTTTGAATGAATACTCATTTTTACTATACCTATAAAAACAATATTCCAAGAGAAATGTTTTAATCCGAAAAAAAAGTCATATTTATTTTGGCGGTTAAAACAAAGTGCTTATATTTGTCGCGAAAACGAAGACAGGCTGCACCTCAGCATAGAAAATGAGCAAGTTCATTTTATTATACATTCGGTTTGCACTGTCTTTGCCTTCGATAAAATCAAAAAAGTCAATGAAAACAATGTTCGTAAATACATATTGGTGGTGGCACCCGTTACAACTCCGACAGTCGTAAGGGAGCAGTGCTCGTATGTATATATGTAATATATAGTAAAAACAAAAAGAGCCCTGTCGCACCAAGCGACGGGGCTCTTTTCGTTTAGGCAACAATGTGTTTTTGATAACACTGAAAGCCACGAAACCGGTGCCTGAAATAGATTAAATAACAAAAAAGGGAATCAGTTTCAACTCCCGATTCCCCTAAATAGTAAATAGTCAAATAGTAAATAACATGATGGATTTCTTAGTTGACAAAGAAGGTTATTACGGAGAATTCGGTGGGGCATACGTCCCCGAAATCCTCCACAAGTGTGTAGAAGAGTTGCAGAATACTTACCTCAAGGTGCTGCAAAGCGAGGACTTCAAGCGTGAATACGAGCAGTTGCTTCGCGACTACGTGGGACGCCCTTCCCCACTCTACCCGGCACACCGCCTGTCCGAGAAGTACGGTTGCCGGATTTACCTCAAGCGTGAAGACCTGAACCACACCGGCGCCCACAAAATCAACAACAGCATCGGGCAGGTCTTGCTGGCACGCCGCACGGGCAAGCGCCGCATCATCGCCGAAACCGGAGCCGGACAACATGGGGTAGCCACAGCCACCGTCTGCGCATTGATGAATATGGAATGTATCGTCTACATGGGCAAGACCGACGTGGAGCGCCAACGCGTCAATGTGGAGAAGATGAAGATGCTCGGCGCCACCGTCGTACCCGTCACCAGCGGCAACATGACGTTGAAGGACGCCACCAACGAAGCCATCCGCGACTGGTGCTGCCATCCGTCGGACACCTACTACGTGATAGGTTCCACTGTCGGCCCGCACCCATATCCCGACATGGTGGCACGCTTGCAGTCCGTCATCAGCGAAGAAATCAGAAAACAGCTCCTTGAGCATGAAGGACGCAGCTGTCCCGACTACCTCATCGCCTGCGTAGGCGGAGGAAGCAACGCAGCCGGCACCATCTATCACTACGTCAACGACCCGCACGTGCAAATCGTCCTCGCCGAAGCCGGCGGAAAAGGCATTGAAACGGGAAGGACAGCCGCCACCATCGCCCTCGGCAAGATGGGCATCATCCACGGTTCCCGCACCTACGTCATCCAGAACGAGGACGGACAGATAGAAGAGCCCTATTCCATATCTGCCGGACTGGATTATCCGGGCATCGGCCCCATGCACGCCAACCTTGCCAAGCGGAAACGTGCCATCGTCCTCGCCGTCAACGACGATGAAGCCATCCGCGCCGCCTACGAACTGACCCGGCTCGAAGGTATCATCCCCGCATTGGAAAGTGCCCACGCACTGGGCGCGCTGGAGAAGATGAACTTCAAGCCGACGGACGTAGTGGTGCTGACTGTCTCGGGAAGAGGAGACAAGGATATGGATACCTATTTGAGTGATGAGCTATAAGTGATGAATTATTTAAAAATACAAGATACAATGAAACAATATGACTATAAAACAGTCAGCCGTACCATGCTTGGTGACTTGCATACGCCGGTGAGCACCTATCTGAAGGTACGCGACATCTTTCCGCAGAGCGCACTTATGGAGAGTTCCGACTATCATGGCAGCGAGAATAACCGTTCGTTCATCGCTCTGTGTCCGCTGGCAAGTGTCAGCATAGATCATGGTATGGCTATCTTCCGACTGCCGGACGACAGCCGCGAAGAACATCCCATAACCGAAGAGTATCGGGTGGAAAATGCGCTGAACGACTTCCTTGGCCGCTTCCGCGTAGAAGGCGAATACAGCAATTACTGCGGACTCTACGGATACACTTCCTTCAATGCAGTCCGCTACTTCGAGAATATACCCGTGAAGGACAGCCGTGAAGCCACCAACGACGCGCCGGACATGTTGTACATATTATATAAGTACCTCATCGTCTTCAACGATTTCAAGAATGAGATGCTGCTCCTCGAGATGCTGGCTCCCGGTGATACCAACGAGCTGGACAAGGTGCAGAAGGCCATCCATAACCGTAACTACACCGCCTACGACTTCCGCGCCATCGGCTCCACCACCTCCCCACTTACAGACGAGGAGCACAAGGCGAACATCTGCCAAGGCATTGCCCACTGCCTGCGCGGCGACGTCTTCCAGATTGTCCTCTCCCGCCGTTTCGAACAGCGCTTCATGGGCGATGACTTCAAGCTCTACCGTGCCTTGCGTAGTATCAACCCTTCGCCCTATCTGTTCTATTTCGACTTCGGGGGCTTCCGCATCTTCGGCTCCTCTCCCGAAACCCATTGCCGCATCGAAGGGCGCCATGCCTATATCGACCCCATTGCCGGAACCACGAAGCGCACCGGCGATGCGGAACAGGATGCCATCAATACACGATACCTGCACGATGACCCAAAAGAGAATGCCGAACACGTGATGTTGGTGGACCTTGCACGCAATGACCTATCCCGCAACTGCCGTGATGTAAAGGTAGACTTCTATAAGGAGACGCAGTATTACAGTCATGTTATCCATCTTGTCAGCCGCGTCAGCGGAACACTCTGCAAAGAGGCCGACCCTGTCAAGACCTTCATCGACACCTTCCCTGCCGGAACCCTGAGCGGTGCCCCAAAAGTACGCGCCATGCAGCTCATCAGCCAGCTGGAACCGCACAACCGCGGAGCCTACGGAGGCTGCATCGGTTTCATCGGGCTGAACGGCTCGCTGAACCAGGCGATTACGATTCGCACTTTTGTCAGCCGCAACGGTGTCCTCTGGTTCCAGGCAGGAGGCGGCATCGTGGCCAAGAGCAACGACAAGTACGAACTGCAAGAGGTGAACAACAAGCTCGGCGCACTAAAAAAGGCAATTGAGATGGCGGAAAAAATGTGAATTCATTTACCATTTGAGAATTCACTATTTACGATTTGCCATGCGGTGCGTACACTGTGCAGCCAAATCATAAATAGTAAATTAAACGGTTTATAAATACAAAAAATGAAAACAGTTATCATAGACAATTACGACTCATTCACCTACAACCTTGCCCATCTGGTGAAAGAGCTTGGCGCAGAAACGGACGTGCTGCGCAACGATAGATTCCTGCTCGAAGAATTGGAGCGATACGATAAGATTATCCTCTCACCCGGTCCCGGCGTACCCGAGGAAGCCGGACTGCTGTTGGATGTCATCCGCACCTATGCCGGACGAAAACCCCTACTCGGTGTCTGCCTGGGCGAACAAGCCATCGGACAAGTGTTCGGCGGAAAGCTGGTCAATCTGGAAGAGGTATTCCATGGAGTACAGACGGAAATAAGGATAAAGGAGAAAGAATCAGGGATTAGGAATGAAGAATTAGGGGAAAAGGATTATGAAGGTATTTCTCTCGAAGAAGACTATATCTTCTGCGGTTTACCCAATAGGGTTTCCGTCGGACGATATCACTCCTGGGTAGTGGATACGAAGGACTTTCCAGACGAACTTGCCATTACTGCCATCAGCCCCGAAGGACAAATCATGGCGCTGAAACATCGGAAATATGACATCCACGGCATCCAGTTTCATCCTGAATCGGTGTTGACACCCGACGGAAAAACAATCGTGAGAAACTGGCTTTCGCAATAAGGCACTTCAGTGTCTGAAATGCCACACTTCACTATTGCTAACATGAGGCGTTTCGGACGAAAACATAAGATGTTTCGAGAACCCATAAATACAAAACTCCAAAAAAGGAGTAAATTCAACCATCAAATCGTAAATATCAAGATGAAAGCAATACTCACCCGTCTCTTCAATCACGAAGAGCTCACATCGGAGGAAACCAAACAAATCCTCCTCAATATCACCAAGGAAATGTATCCTGAGGCGCAGATAGCGGCCCTGCTCACTGCCTTCCAGATGCGGAGCATCACTGTGGATGAGCTTATCGGCTTCCGCGAAGCACTGATGGAAACACGCCTCCCCATCGACTTCGCCCCCTATCGCCCCATCGACATTGTAGGTACGGGAGGCGATGGAAAAAACACTTTCAACATCTCCACCTGCGCTTGCTTCGTGGTGGCGGGAGCCGGCTACAAGGTTGCCAAACACGGCAACTACGGAGCCACTTCCGTGAGCGGAGCCAGCAATGTCATCGAGCAGCATGGCGTACGCTTCACCAACAACCCCGACACACTGAAACGCAGCATGGAAGAGTGTAACATCGCTTACCTTCATGCCCAGCTTTTCAATCCGGCGATGAAGTTTGTCGGCCCTGTCCGCAAGACGCTGGGAGTGCGCACCTTGTTCAATCTGCTCGGCCCGTTGGTGAATCCATGCTGTCCGGCATACCAACTACTCGGCGTGGCAGACCTCTCGCAGATGCGCCTATATACCAATGTATTCTATAAGCTCGGCATTGACTTTGCCGTGGTCAACAGCCTTGACTGCTACGACGAAATCTCCCTGACAGACGAGTTCAAGGTAATGACCCGCGACTACGAGCACATCTACCGTCCGCAAGCTCTCGGCTTCAAGGATGCCCGCCCTGAAGAACTGTTCGGCGGCGCATGCAAGGAAGATGCTGCCCACATATTCGACAATATCCTTACGGGGCATGCCACACCTGCACAAACGCAATGCGTCATTGTCAACGCCGCCTTTGCCATCCAGGTGATGGAGCCGCAGAAAGAGATTGAAGAGTGCATCGCCATCGCACGCGAATCACTGGATAGCGGACGGGCGCTGGCGACACTGAAAAAATTTATCGAAATCAATAAATGAAGCAATGAAAGATATACTGTCTGAAATCATCGCCCATAAACAAACAGAAATTGAACTACAGAAACAAACCGTCTCTCTGGAACAGTTGCGGGAACAAGCCGGAAACATCATCCGGGAGAATGCGGCACATCGCCGCAGCATGAAGCAGGCCCTTGCCGCTTCTTCTACAGGAATCATCTCCGAATTCAAACGACGTTCACCCTCCAAAGGCTGGATAAACGAGGCTGCCCGGGCAGAGGAGATACCCGCCTCCTACGAAGCCGCCGGCGCCGCTGCCCTCTCCATCCTGACGGATGAGAAGTTCTTTGGCGGTACGCTGCGCGACATCCGCACAGTCCGTCCGCTCGTCCACATCCCCATTCTGCGCAAAGACTTCATCATCGACGAGTACCAGCTTCTGCAAGCCTGCATCGTAGGTGCCGACGCGGTATTGCTCATTGCCGCCTGCCTTAGTCCGGAGCAATGCAGCACTCTCACCACCCAAGCCCACGAACTTGGGCTGGAGGTATTGCTCGAAATCCACAGCCCTTCGGAACTCTCCTATATAAATAAGGAAGCCGACATGGTTGGTGTCAACAACCGCAACCTCGACTCTTTCGTCACCGATGTGGATAATTCCTTCCGGATAGCCCGGCAACTGCGCGAAGCCACCCACGGAGCGGTCTCCCCACTCCTTGTTTCCGAAAGCGGCATCTCCGACCCCGAAACCATCTGCCGCCTGCGTGCTGCCGGCTTCCGCGGTTTCCTCATCGGCGAAACCTTCATGAAAACAGGGCACCCCGGCGAAACCCTGAAAGAGTTCATCAGAGACAGTCTTTCAATTGATAATTGAAAGTTGATAATTGCAAATACAGAAGTCTCCCATACAGCGTTACGTTGCGCAGCTAAATTGTAAATAGTAAATTGTAAATAGTAAAATCGTAAATAAGATGTCTCCTCTCATCAAAGTATGCGGAATGACTGAAGCAGAAAACATCCGCAATGTAGAACTGCAAGGTGTAGATATGATCGGCTTCATCTTCTACCCAAAATCTCCCCGTTATCTGTACCAGATGCCCGGGTATCTGCCAGCCTGCGCCAAGCGCGTCGGCGTCTTTGTCAACGAAACCAAGGAAAACATCCTGATGTATACCGACCGTTTTGATCTGGACTACATCCAGCTGCATGGCAATGAAGCTCCCGAGTATTGCCGTTCCCTACGCAATGCAGGTCTGCACCTCATCAAGGCCTTCTCCATCTCGCGCCCCAAAGACCTGCTTGCTGTCTCTGCCTACAATGGTCTATGCGACTACTACCTCTTCGACACCAAGACCCCGCAGTACGGCGGTTCCGGCAATCAGTTCGACTGGAACCTCCTGCACCGCTACAACGGTCCCACTCCGTTCCTGCTCAGCGGTGGTATCAACCCCTACAGCGTAAAAGCCCTCTGGGAGTTCTGCCATCCCTATTTTGCGGGTATCGACATCAACAGCCGTTTCGAGACGGCACCGGGAATAAAAGATGTGGAACGCATCTCAAACTTCCTGAAAGAACTCAATGGATTTACGATTTGACAAATATTACCATGTTCAATGTATAATCCGCCATGCGGTATACAATTGCGCGGCTAAATTGTAAACTCAAATCATAAATCGTAAATACAAAAATGTATCAGGCAGCGTATATTGCGCAGCTAAATTGTAAAATTGTAAATAGTATGATGAACCGAATTAACCAACTTTTCCAGGACAGCCCCAAGAATCTGCTGTCCATTTACTTCTGCGCAGGCTGTCCCACTCTCGACGGTACTGCCGACGTTATCCGTACTCTCGAAAAGAACGGAGTCAGCATGATTGAAATCGGTATCCCGTTCAGTGATCCCATGGCCGACGGCATTGTTATCCAGAATGCCGCCACCCGCGCCCTGCACAACGGCATGTCTCTCCGCCTGCTTTTCGAACAATTGCAAGACATTCGCCGCGATGTCCGCATTCCCCTCATCCTCATGGGATACCTTAACCCCATCATGCAGTTCGGCTTCGAGGCATTCTGCCGGAAGTGCGTGGAGTGCGGCATCGACGGCGTCATCATTCCTGACCTCCCCTTCCGCGATTACGAAGAGAGCTACAAAACCATCGCCTCGAAGTATGACATCCGTGTCATCATGCTCATTACCCCCGAAACCAGCGAAGCCCGCGTCCGCGAAATAGACGCCCACACCGACGGCTTCATTTACTTGGTGTCCAGCGCCGCCACTACCGGTGCCCAGAAAGACTTCGACACCCGGAAACAAGCCTACTTCAAGAGGATAGAGGATATGAACCTGCGCAATCCACGCATGGTAGGCTTCGGCATCAGCAACAAGCAGACATTCGATGCCGCCTGCGCCCACTCATCCGGCGCCATCATCGGCAGCCGCTTCGTCACTCTGCTTAACGAAAAGGAGGGAGATGCGGAAAAGGCCATCAGGCAGTTGAAGGAAGAGGTGGGATGAATGATGAGTTATCACTTTTTTTACTATCTTTGTGCCCGAAAAAGAACTCAAATACGAAATCTATGAAAGTCGATTACCCTTCTGTACTATTGATTTACACTGGTGGAACTATCGGAATGATAGAAAATCCCGAGACCGGTGCACTTGAGAACTTCAACTTCGACCAACTGCTGCAGCATGTTCCCGAACTGAAGCGCTTCAACTACCGCATCTCTTCCTATCAGTTCGATCCACCCATCGACTCTTCTGACATGGAACCTTCTTTCTGGGCAAAGATTGTAAAAATCATCAACTACAACTACGACAATTTCGACGGCTTCGTCATCCTGCACGGCACCGACACCATGGCTTATACAGCCTCCGCCCTCAGCTTCATGCTCGAGAACCTTTCCAAGCCGGTCATCCTCACAGGTTCCCAGCTTCCCATCGGCACCCTGCGCACCGATGGGAAAGAGAACCTAATCACCGCTATTGAAATAGCCGCCGCCAAGCATCCGGACGGCACTCCTATCGTCCCTGAAGTGTGCATTTTTTTCGAAAACGAGCTGATGCGGGGCAACCGTACCACCAAAATCAATGCCGAGAATTTCAACGCTTTCCGTTCCTTCAACTATCCCGCACTGGCAAAGGCGGGCATCCATATCCGCTATAACGAGCATCTCATCCGCCGCCCCGACCCGTCGCGCCCCATGAAGCCGCACTACCTTTTCGACACCAATGTCGTAGTTCTCACGCTCTTTCCCGGCATTCAGGAAAGCATTATCAATTCCGTGCTTCATGTTCCCGGTCTGAAAGCCGTAGTCCTCAAGACCTTCGGTTCCGGCAATGCCCCCCAGAAAGAATGGTTCATCCGCCAGCTGAAAGAAGCCAGCGAACGTGGCATTGTCATCGTCAACATCACCCAATGCCAGAGCGGTGCCGTCGAAATGGGACGCTACGAAACCGGACTTCATCTTCTTCAGGCAGGTATCATCAGCGGCTATGACAGTACCCCCGAATGTGCTGTCACTAAGCTCATGTTCCTTCTGGGACACGGACTGAACCAAGCCGAAATCTGCCACCGCATGAATTCCGACCTGGCAGGAGAAATCACCAAACAATAAGTGGTGGTTCGACAGCAAACGTCAAACCACCACTTTATGGTTGTTTTCAATCAGATATATGAAATAACATTATTCAATTTTAACGATGAATAAAGTTACTAAATCGCGTCAACCCGTCTATCAGCGTTGTACGTGGGCAAGCGATGTTCCACCTCATAAAGCCTTCTCCTTCCATTCCATACATAATGCCGGCGTTCAGCCATAAGTCTCCTTGTTCCATCAATTGCCGTTCCAACTCCTCAGACGGAAGGCCCAGTTTGCGGCAATCCATCCAAACAAGATAGGTACCTTCCAATACCGTAACAGGAAATTCCGGCAGATGCTCACGGCAAAACTCCCGCATATAGAGATAATTGGCGTGCAGATATTCGATAAGTTGGTCCAACCATTTTTCTCCTTCATTATAAGCTGCCTGAGTAGCGATTACGCCAAACGGATTGACATCGCATACCTCATTGTCGTTGATAGCCCGGTCTATTTTCGCCCGACGGTTGGCATCGGCGCAGACAATGTTCGCAATCTGCAATCCGGCAATATTGAACGCCTTACTGGGCGACAGGCAAGTAACGGAATGCCGCAGGAAATCTTCCGAAATGGAAGCGAACGGCGTATAACAGTGTCCCGGAAAAACCAACTCGCAGTGAATCTCATCCGAAACAACCGTTACACCGTGACGGATACAGATTGCACCGATGCGCACCAGTTCTTCACGCTTCCACACCCTTCCAGCCGGATTGTGGGGATTGCACAGCAGCATTATCTTCACCTTAGGGTCGGCGGCTTTACACTCCAAATCCGCATAATCAATCGTGTAAGTATTGTCGGCATAGCACAATGGAGACGACACCATTTCGCACCCATTGTTGCGGATGGACGAAAAGAAGCAGTTATAGACGGGAGTCTGCACCAGTACTTTATCACTGGGTACGGTCAATGCCTTGATGATGGCCGATACGGCAGGCACTACCCCCGATGTATAGATTATCCATTCGCGATCGACTGTCCAGTTATGGCGGCGGGAAAACCAATCCGTGACAGCCTTGTAATAGCTCTCGGATACACGAGTGTACCCGAAAATGCCATGCTCTATTCGTTTTTTCAACGCATCAACGATAGCGGGGGCTGTCGGAAAATCCATATCTGCCACCCACATCGGCAACACCGCTTCACGTTCGCTGCTGTCCCACTTATAGGAATTTGTTCCTCGCCGCGAGATTACTTTGTCAAAATCATATATTGCCATTGTTACTTCAGTTTGTGAAACAGGTAAGTTCGTCCCGGAGCCGGATTTCACAATCGGCGGGAGCCTTGATGTTCTCGTCTATGGTTATTGAACCGAACTCGTCGGCCACGATGCGTCCCGACATCGGATTCTTGATATTCGTGATGGCTCCGCGAATATCAGCCAGCAAGGTGCTGTACTCGAATGCCCGGTCACAATCCGGTCCGAAAGTACAGTTTTCAAGTATCAGGTCGTGTGCATAGCAGAGCGGTTGTTCGCCAGTAATATGGCAGTTCACCAAACGCAGGTTCTTCG
This sequence comes from Bacteroides muris (ex Fokt et al. 2023), assembly GCF_024704895.1. Classification (NCBI taxonomy): domain Bacteria; kingdom Pseudomonadati; phylum Bacteroidota; class Bacteroidia; order Bacteroidales; family Bacteroidaceae; genus Bacteroides; species Bacteroides muris (ex Fokt et al. 2023). The sequence continues at coordinate 20,373 of NZ_JAMZEE010000026.1, forward strand.
AGTGCTAGCCGAGATACTCGCCGTTGAGTTCCGAATCATAGATGGTCACATTCTCCACCTCCCAGAACGCATCCTTTGTCGTAATCTTGGCGTTATGAATTTCCACATTCTTCACGTACTGGAATACATACTTGCTGTCACTTTCCAGTCCGTCCACATAAATGTTGTTGCTGAACATGAAAGGATAAGTGCCCCCATGCAGTTTGAGGTTCTTGATGCGGATGTTGTTGCAACGCCAGAATACCTCGTCGGCATCGTTCATCGTTACGTTCTCGATGTCTATCTCGTCCATCTCGCGGAACATCTTCGGCGCATCAATAATCGTGTCGGTCATTTTCAGGTGGTCGCAATACCACAGTGCCGAGCGACCTCCGACATCGAAATAACAACGGTCGATTTTAAAGCCGTGCACATGCCAAAAAGGATAATTACCCTCGAAACGGCATTCGAACGCTTCGATGTTGCTGCACTCTTTGATGGCCGATTCTCCGGCACGGATAATCACATTCTCCAGACGGAGGTCATGAGATTCGAACAAGGGACGTTCGCCCCCGAACTCAGTATCTTTAATAAGTTTCATTTGAGATATTGTTTTAGTTATTACTGGTTTCAAAAGTTACGGTCACATTGCCTCGCCCGAGAGCCGAAGCCAGCCCTGACGGATTATCGAGCCGCCCTATACGGGTGTAGCTGTAAGACGAAGAGAACGTTTCATAGAAAAGGACGAGACAATTGGAACCGTAGAGCATCAAATCCCCGTTCCGGATTGTTCCCGGCCGGTTACTGTCTGTGGGCAAATTCTCTGACAGGTAATGGTATTTCTCGTTGCCGTTCATCTCGTTCATCGTTACCGTCATCGGCAGCAGAGCGGCAAAGGCACGTGCCGTGGCATTGTCTTCAAGGGTGGCAGCGAAGCTGCGGCCGCCTGCCCGGACTGTAATGTTTCTGTTCATTTCGTTTTCTCCTCCATTATTTTCATTGCCATTCCCGCTATCGTCATTTCCGTTTCCGGAATTGTAGTTGTTTCCCGGTTCTTCGGGATTAGGAACAGGAATCACCGGATTCTCTGTTATAGGTTCATCGTCAGGACTGCAAGCTGTCAGTGCAGATGTGGCTGTCACAAGCAGCAAGACCATGACAATAATACATCTGTTCATATCTTGTTCTATTTTAAGGTTTATAATTCCAATCCCATTTTATAGACTTTTTCAAGATGCTCAGGTGATATTCGACGGGCTATATTCTCACATCCCGTACAACCGCTCGCCAGATAAGTTCCGACCTCTTTTCCTCCCAACACGCCGCTGATGATATGAAAATAACCCAAAGCCTGGTCGAAAGTATGCTCGTTATTGTCTCCCGCAGTCGTAAGCAGCACGATCTCTTTCTCAGGATACTTATCCTCGACGGAAATGGCATATAGACGTTCGATATAGGCATCGGTCAGATGGTCTGTATCGCCTTGTCGCGTACCGGCACTCATCAGTACAAGGACATTTTTCCCGTTACCTTGGCATATTGTCTCGACTGTCGTGGGACGAAAATCTTCTTCCGGTTTACTCTCTTTCAGAAAACGGAAGATAGCCGACCCTCCAAGCAATACGCCGCCAGCAGTCAGCAAACTATTTCTTAAAAATGTTCTTCTTTCCATATCTGACAATTCTTGTTTCAAGTAATTATTCTTCTGATTTTCATATTGCAAAATTAGGTTGAAACTATGAACTGAACAGTAGATGAATTACAGAGAAGATAACCCCAATTACAGATTATATAAAAAAGAGGCAGTGTCAAGTGTGAAGTGACATTGCCTCTTTATCCGAATTTTGCTTACTATTGAAATTTTCCCTATTCCTTATTCTTCATGGATTTGAACCACTTATTTGATGAATAGTGCCGTTCATGTATTTACTACAAGCTTTCATGCAGAACGGAAAGCACATCTTCCCGCACAAGTGTTTTGAAACCTTCGTTCATAATAAATGTGGCATCGGCGATACCTTCCAGCATATCCTCGGTAACACCAAGCGATGTGATTTCTGTCGCTACTCCGATTGTATTCATCCACTCAAGCAAAGCCTCCAATCCTTCATTTGCAAGCTATTCTTCCGTTTTTCCCACTTCTGGTATACAACTCGAAAGTAAAAATCTTCCGCTTGGTCAAACTCTACGCCTGAATATTTAACAAATGCACCGGGATTTCGGATTGAGCCGGGATTCTCCATTTGCTAAAGTTTTCCACTTGTAGCACACTACGTTGATTGCTGCACTCATAAAATTTTCGGTTGACTTCTTAGTTGACTTCAATCGCATAGTTTCATGCAAAACCAGCACCGCCTAAAAACAAAAATCAGATAGGAATCTTTCGATAACTATCTGATTTCCAAAAGAGCGGCAAACGGGGCTCGAACCCGCGACCCTCAGCTTGGGAAGCTGATGCTCTACCAACTGAGCTACTGCCGCATAAACATTCCCAAGGTCATGCCTTAAAAACGGTGGCAAAGTTAATAAATTACTTCCTAAAAAACAATAGTTCGGTAAAAATTCGTCAAGCCTAAGCGGCTCTGGCAGTAAATAAGATGAGTTCTTTGAAAAGTTTGTCAATAACTTGCGGGGCTAGGTTAATTCCAAACACGCCAATAAATCGTTCAAGCATATAAGCATTGTGCATGAATGACTTGCAAGAGGATATGAAATAGGTAATTCCGAGCCTCTTACATGCCGCTTTGGCCAAGTTGACAGCTGCGAGCGACGCATTGAAATGAAAATCCAACTTTCTGAGGTCTGTTGACTGACAGTTGGTGATTCCGGCATGCTGCTTGCCATCTCTAAAACAAGATTTCAGTTGGAACCTGGTTCTTTAATAATCCAGGATTTCGCATCCATCCATCGAATCGTCTGTAGAGAAATAAAATTAGTATTGTATAAGGAGTGTTTCGTAAGCCATAATCAGAAGAGTTGAAGGACTTATAATTTACTAAAGAACAATGAATTATGTAATACTTTTTACCTTTATTGTCAGCAGATTAGCATCTTTTTTAGCACATTTATTCATGCTTAACCATTCGTTCTTGACAACATTTCAATGACCTCTTTCGTGTTCTCGAACCAGCTAAAAATCGGTCTTCGTCCATGCCTATATCAAAGTTATAAATTATCGAATTATTAACCAACGTACAAATTTACGACTTTTAAATTTTCGGTAAAAATTTACCGAAGTATTGTAAAAAAACAAATGTTTCGTCAAATATTTCTTATTTTTGCTCGGGAAAACAAAGATATTCTTTCAAAATACAGACCAAATACCAATGAAACGAATCATACTCATCACCGGAGGAGCACGTTCCGGCAAAAGCACTTATGCGGAAAAGCTAGCACTCGAGCTCTCTCCCACGCCCGTTTATCTTGCCACGGCACGCATCTGGGACGAAGAATTCCGCCAGAGGGTAATCCGGCACCAAGAATGCCGGGGACCGGAATGGACAAACATCGAAGAGGAAAAAGAACTCAGCCGCCACCGGCTGGAGGGACGGGTTGTCCTGATAGACTGCATCACCCTATGGTGTACCAACTTTTTCTTCGACCTGAATTCAGATACCGACCGGGCACTTGCCGCAGTAAAGGCGGAGTTCGACCGCTTCACGGCACAAGACGCAACCTTCATCTTCGTGACCAATGAAATAGGCATGGGAGGAACTTCCGAGAACGAACTGCAACGAAAGTTCACGGACATGCAAGGCTGGATGAACCAATATGTAGCCGCCCATGCCGACGAAGTGACACTGATGGTAGCCGGCATCCCACTTACCGTAAAAAATACTCATCCATAAAACTACAAACAATCAAAAATCAACAGACTGATGAAAACTTTTCATATCACACGTCCGGACAAGGCAATCCGTCCTGCATTGATTGACAAAATCAACAACCTGACCAAACCCAAAGGTTCGTTGGGCACTTTAGAAGAACTGGCACTCCAAATCGGACTCATGCAACAGACATTATCCCCCGCCTTGAAACATCCGCAAAACATTATCTTCGCCGCCGACCACGGCATTGTAGAAGAAGGTGTCAGCCTCTCTCCAAAGGAAATCACCTGGCAGCAAATCAGTAACTTCCTCCATGGAGGGGCAGGTGTCAATTTCCTCTGCCGGCAGCACGGCTTTACCCTGAAGATAGTAGATGCAGGAGTAGACTACGACCTCCCCTACGAGAAAGGCATCATCAATATGAAAGTGCGCAAAAGCACCAGAAATTATCTGCACGAGGCCGCCATGACGGAAGAGGAAATGGAGATGTGCCTAGAGCGGGGCGCCGAGGTGGTGAGACAATGCCATGAAGAAGGCAGCAATGTCCTCAGCTTCGGTGAAATGGGTATCGGAAACACTTCTTCATCCTCCCTATGGATGGCCTGCTTCACCGGCATTCCTCTGGAACAATGTGTAGGCGCGGGCAGCGGACTCGACAGCACGGGCATCCGCCACAAGTACGAAGTGTTGAAGCACTCCTTGGAGAACTACAAAGGTGACGGCTCTACCCGGGACATCATCCGCTACTTTGGCGGACTGGAGATGGTGATGGCCATAGGCGCCATGCTGCAAGCTGCTGAGCTGAGGATGATTATCCTTGTAGACGGATTCATCATGACCAACTGCCTGCTTGCCGCCGCCAGGCTCTATCCGGAAGTGACGGATTATGCCATCTTCGGGCACTGCGGAGACGAGTATGGCCACCGACTGGTGCTCGACGCTCTGCATGCCCGCCCACTGCTGAACCTGGGACTGCGTTTGGGAGAAGGAACAGGGGCCATCTGTGCATATCCCATTATCGACTCGGCCGTGCGGATGCTCAACGAAATGGATAACTTTGCACATGCCTCCATCACCAAATACTTCTAACATGAACAATGTATTAGCTGCATTCATAATGCTCACCCGACTGCCCTTCTGGAAAATCAAGGAAGTACCGGCAGAGTGTTTCAAGCATGTGGTTCCCTATTGGCCGCTCGTAGGCTGGCTGACGGGAGGCGTGATGGCGGCAGTACTGTGGCTTGCCGGACAGATTATGCCGATGTCATTGGCATGGATTCTTGCCCTCATCGCACGCCTGCTTGTCACCGGTTGCCTGCACGAAGACGGACTGGCGGACTTCCTCGACGGTTTCGGCGGCGGCACCACCCGCGAACGGACTCTTGCCATCATGAAGGATTCCCACATCGGAAGCTACGGTGTCATCGGATTGACATGTTATTTCCTGCTGTTGCTCCAACTTCATCACCTGCCATTGGAACTTCTCTGCATCCTCGTGCTCTGCGGTGACTGCTGGTCCAAGTTCTGTGCCTCCCAGATAGTCAACTACCTACCCTATGCCCGGAAAGAGGAAGAGAGCAAAAACAAGGCCGTCTACAACCGCATGAGCCGGCACGAGTTGCTGGCCGGATTTATCTGCGGTCTGCTTCCCTTCGTACTGCTGCTGCCTATAAAACTGTGGATTGCCCCCCTCTTTCCCCTGCTCACCTTCTTCCTGCTGTACCGGCTGATGAAACGGCGCCTGCAAGGATATACGGGTGACTGCTGCGGGGCCACTTTCCTGCTCTGCGAGCTATCCTTCTACTTGGGAAGCCTTATTCTGATTATAAATTAACAACTGAAAATCAAAGATGGAAGTAATACTCATCCGACACACTTCGGTAGATGTTCCTCCGGGCGTATGCTATGGGCAGACCGATGTTCCCCTGAAGCCCACGTTTGAAGCGGAAGCCGCCGTGACGGCAGAAAAACTGAAAACATACCTCCCGTTCGACCACGTCTACACCAGCCCCCTTACCCGTTGCGTACGTCTCGCCGCCTATTGCGGCTATCCCGATGCGGAACGGGAAGAACGAATTATGGAAATCAATTTTGGCGACTGGGAGATGAAGCCGTTCGAGCAGAATGAAGACCCGCGCCTGCAGGAATGGTATGCCGACTACATGAACGTGGCAGCTACCGGCGGAGAATCTTTTACCATGCAATACCGGCGTGTCGGCCAGTTTCTGGACGAGTTGAGAAAGAAGCCCTATGCACGCGTTGCCATCTTCGCACACGGAGGCGTATTAATCTGCGCGCAACTCTATGTCGGCATCCTCAAAGCCGAAGAAGCCTTCGACGCATTGACGCCCTATGGTGGCATCGTCCGCATCCATCTCGACAAGGAATAATGAACGAAATAGTAGGGCCTTCCTCCGCTTCGGTTTGTACTTTGTAGATACCTCCCAAATAATGAATAAAATGGGCATTGATTTCATGGCGAATCAAGTTCGTTTTATTCTCAGATAGAAAAGCAGCATCAGCAGCAGACAGACGCCCAGGAGTATAAATCCTATGCGGCAATTCATGTCCTAAATCTTCTGCTTCTCCAACAGCAGCTCGTCAATGTGATAAATCTCCTTCACCTCCTTCAACTGGTTGGCCGAGAAGGCATTGCTCAACGAATCCTGCTCGCGTATCAGGTAGTGCCGGGTCTCGATGGCCCCATGTCAATGTCCCCTTGTCATATTGCGTACTCGCCTTGTAGTTTATCAAAGTGGCAAAGGTGAAGACGTAATTGTTCAGTACCGTAGGGGGCACCTCGTCTATCAATGCGATGCTTCTGTCATACTCATCGGGCTTGGCACATTGTAGGCGGTCAAGGCTGCCTCATGCTCTCCGGTGGCCATCAGATAACGGGCATCTATAACCAGAAGGTATTGCTGTATCTCCAGAATCAGCTGCATTTCAAGCTGGTCTATCTGTGCCAGACTATGGCTGGCAGCTTTTAAGGTCGCTCTGGGCAATGGCCATACGGATTTCTCCACGGAAAAGGTTTTCTTTAGTCCAAGAATCCGCTTTATCTGTTGCCGATGCAATTATTGTGCTCCCAAACCAAATAAAGAAAAGGAATATACAGTTGCTTTATCCTCATTTATAACACTTTACCTGCTTTAAAAGTTACATTTTTAATGCAATGCGGTCTTGTAAAGATATTATATCTTTTTGGAACGGACAAAGAATCAGTTAAAATAACAACATTTTAAAAACAAAAGGAAGCTAAGGTCGATGTCACGATTACGGCAACCACCATCCACCACTCCACACGCCGGTTGATGTGGACAGCCACACGCATATCTTCCGTCTTCAGAGGCCGTTCATTAGAACCGATATAAGGTTTCCATACCTCCTCGCCGAAATAGTTGTGCGGACCTCCGAAACGGCAGTCCAGAATACCGGCAAGAGCGGCTTCCGGATAACCGGAATTGGGACTGGCATGCTGGCTGCCATATCTGCCCACAAAAGCAAACAAGGAAAGACGACCGGAAACCAGCACCATCAGAAAGGCTGTCAGACGGGCGGGAATGTAATTGGCAGCGTCGTCCAGGCGGGCGGCGAAACAGCCGAACCGACAATAGCGCTCGTTCTTGTAGCCGACCATGGAATCCAGCGTGTTCACCATCTTATAGGCAAGCATGCCCGGAACTCCCAACAGCAGATACCAGAACAAGGGAGCAACCACCCCATCACTCAGATTCTCCGCCAATGTCTCCAATGCAGCAGTGCGTACCTCCTGCGCCGAGAGCGCAGATGTATCACGGCCCACGATGCGCGCCACTTGTTTTCGGCCTTCCTCCAAAGAACGGTCTACCGCCTTGAATACCATGCGCACTTCACGAACCAGTGTAGTACCTGCCAAGCAATAGAACATCAGCAGTATCTGCACCGTCAGCAGCATGCCCGGAGAAAAGAGTGCCGCCAAACGGAGCAGCAGAAGCGTGACGAAATACACACCAGCCACGAGGAGCACCGTCATAAGCGCTCCTTTCAGAAAACGCGAATCGCCTCGGTTCAACCGGTGCTCACAGAAAGAGATGGCCTTGCCGAAAGCCACAACCGGATGGGGTAGCCATGACGGGTCGCCCAGCCAGTAATCGAGCAGCCAGGCTGTGAGAAGCGGCAGGTTCAAGTTGAAGGCGACACCCAAAAGTATAAGCACATCTTCTTCCATCGGTTATTCCTCCTCAAGCCATTGTCCTACTGCTTTTACAAGCCTGTCATTCTCCTTCCGGCTCTGGGCGGCTATGCGGAAAAAGTGCTCATTCAGCCCGTCGAAGTTGGAGGCGTCCCGAATCAGGATACCATGCTCCCCGGCCAGATAGTCTTTCAAGGCAGAAGCCTTGCCCATACGGAGGCACACCAGCATGAAATGGGTTTCGGTGGTCCACACTTCCAGTCCTCCCAATGCCTCGAGCGCACTGCGCAGGCGGGCAGCCTCTTGCAAGTAAGACGCCACATCCAGCGGATTGGGAACATCATGTTCCAGCAGATGGAGCCCTGCCTCAATGGCAAGTTGGTTGACCGACCAGGGCATACGGTTAGTACGCAGGCGGTGCAGCAGGTGAGGGGCGCCGGTGACATATCCCAGTCGCAGACCGGGAACGGCATAACGCTTGGTCATGGAGTGCAGCAGCAAGACGTTGGGAAACTCCACCGCCTCGGCAGCAGAGAAAAGTGGACGCAAGGTGAAAAACTCGTAGGACTGGTCAATGACGAAACATACCTGCGGATTATGACCGATAAGTGTTACCAGATATTCCTTCTCCACGACCGTTCCGGTAGGGTTATTGGGATTGCACAGCCACAGCATACGCACCTCTTCCGGCAAGCGATACCCCTCGCTCTCCATGGGAAGTCGGTAGAGGGAAGTGACCCGATGACCGTGCATGCGGCAGGCATCGGCATATTCACTGAAAGTGGGTTGCACAATGACGGTGTTTGTCCCGCGGAAAGTCTGTGCTGTGAGATAGATGGCTTCGGTAGCTCCGTTCGTCACGCACACTGCCTCGGCAGGAAGGTGGTGGTGGCGGGCAAGGCAGGCCTCAAGCGTGTAAGGCTCCGGTTCGGGATAGTTGCCGATGCTGTCAATCCGGGCACACAGATGCGCCTTCAAGGCAGAGAGATTCACCCTGCTGTAAACGTTCGAGCTGAAATTGGCCGTAATCGGACGGCTGTATTTATAGGAATCGTCTCCGTGTCCTTCAATCATGGTTCTTTGTCAATATTTGGTAGATAAGCGGCAGGTTGACGGGCGGCGCACGTGCTCGGCAAGCCTATCGTATTGTTCTTCTTTGAATGTATGATAATCGAAAGCGCCGGCATTCTCGGACAATTTGTCTGCAAAAGGCACAAGCAGAAAATCTATGAATTCCGGATTGTCGAGAATGCCATGAATATAGGTCCCCATGCAGGTGGAGTCCACGTAGTAACCATCGGTAAAGCCGTTCTCCAGAAGATTCAGGGGAGAATCGGGAGCTCCTTCCACGGGGGGGGTCACTCCCATATGGATTTCATAGCCCTGCATTAATGGAGAATGGAGAGTGGAAGATGGAGAATGGGGATTGCACAGACCGAACTTCACCTGACGGGTCACCTTCTCTCCCGACATGCGGGTACTGATGGGCAACAGCCCCAGCCCGGGCAGGCGTTCGATGTCTCCCTCCACATGCTCAGGGTCGAGCACCTCCTGCCCCATCATCTGATAGCCGCCGCAGATGCCCATCACAGTGGCACCTTCACGGTGGGCACGGATGATGGCAGCCGCCACACCGTTACGGCGCAATTCGTAAAGATCGTCAAGCGTGCTCTTGGAGCCGGGCAGCAGAATGACGGCGATGTTCACCTTTCCCTTCTCGGCACGGACAGACTTTGTGGCAAGCGCCACGGAGTCTTCTTCTTCGATATAAATGTCACGGTAGTAAGGCACTACCCCAACAACGGGATTGATTTCGGAGATGCTTCCCGCACCTTCCAGCACGACGGGATTATAGCGGGCGGCAAGGCGGTCGTAGGCAGCACAAACCTCCCGGCGCAGCTCGTCGCGTCCTTCCTTGCAGAAATACTCATAAGCATTGCGGTTGCCGATAGGACGCCCGTCGAGGACAACCTGCGAGGTGTGGTCCGACTGTGGTTTCAGCAGCAACGGATTCATGTCCGTGTGGCAAGGCACTCCGGCAGCTTCCGCCTGCACAGCCTGGGCACGGCCTATCTCCAGCCCTTCGGGAGTGGCAAATGAATTGAGCGCCATATTTTGTACCTTGAAAGGTGCGGGCTGATAGCCGTCCTGCTTGAAGATGCGGCAGAAGGCGGCAGCAGTGATGCTCTTTCCCACGTCACTGCCCGTCCCGGCAAACATAATCGGATGAAGTTTCTCCATAAATTTCCTTTTAGCGAATGCAAAGATAGCGCAAATCCGAATATCTCTCCCATTCATAAGCCATATCTTCGGAAACTATTCGTATAAACGTTGTATTCAAAAAAAACAAGGAACATGTACCAAAGAATCTACTCCATCGGAATAGAGAACTTCGAGAAAATCCGTAAAGACGGATATGTCCATATCGACAAGACAGCTGTCATTCACCGTTTGGTAAAGACCGGAAGTTATTATTTTCTGAGCTGTCCGCGCCGTTTCGGCAAGAGCCAGCTCCTCTCCACCCTGCACGTCTACTTTGACGGTAAACGCGAACTCTTCAGAGGTCTTGCCATCGAGCAGTGGGAAGAGGATTGGACATAATTGACACATTAGCACATTTTCCTCCTGCAAAGGTAAACATATCTCCGACAAAAGTTTTATCTTAGCTGCGAAAATAAAACATATCACCATGATAACCGAAGAACTTAAGAAACTCTACATCGCACATACCGGACACGAACCGGAACAGATTGACGAACTTCCCTCCTCCGGCTCCAACCGGCGCTACTTCCGCCTCAGCGGAAACCCTACACTTATCGGTGTCAGCGGAGAGTCCGTGGAGGAGAACCGCGCCTTCCTCTATATGGCAGAACATTTCCGCCAGAAAGGACTGCCCGTACCGCAAGTGTTCATCCGCTCCGAAGATGACATCTACTACCTGCAAGAAGACCTGGGCGACTCGCTTCTGTTCAATGCCATAGAGAAGGGACGCAAGACCAGCGTATTCGGCGAGGATGAAAAGCAGTTGCTGCGCAAGACCCTCCGCCTGCTGCCCGCCGTGCAGTTTGCCGGGGCCGACGGCATGGACTTCTCCTACTGCTACCCGCAGGCGGAGTTCAACAGTCGCAGCATACTGTGGGACCTGAACTACTTTAAGTACTGCTTCCTCAAGGCAACAGGGATGGACTTTCAGGAAGACCGCCTGGAGGACGACTTCCAGAAGATGGCGGACGTGTTGCTCCGCAGCAGCTCCGCCACCTTCATGTACCGCGACTTCCAGAGCCGCAACGTCATGATAAAGGACGGCGAGCCCTGGCTCATCGACTTTCAGGGCGGTCGCAAAGGTCCGGTCTACTATGACGTAGCCTCCTTTCTATGGCAGGCCAAAGCCAACTATCCCGACAGCCTGCGCCAAGAGCTGCTGAAGGAATACATCGACGCCCTGCGCAAGTACCAGCCCGTGGACGAGGCATATTTCCATGCCCAGCTCCGCCACTTCGTGTTATTCCGCACCATGCAGGTGCTGGGCGCCTACGGCTTCCGCGGCTACTTCGAGAAGAAGCCCCACTTCATACAAAGTGTCCCCTTCGCCATCGAGAACCTGCGCCAGCTGCTCCAGGAGCCTTACCCCGAATATCCCTACCTCTGTCGGATTCTGCGCCAGCTCACCGAGCTGAAACAGTTTACGGACGACCTGCAAAAGCGCCGCCTCGTGGTGAAAGTCACCAGCTTTGCCTACAAAAAGGGCATTCCCGAAGATTCCACGGGCAACGGAGGAGGTTTCGTCTTTGACTGCCGCGCCGTGAACAATCCCGGCAAGTACGAGCGCTACAAGCCCTTCACGGGACTGGACGAACCCGTTATCCGCTTTCTGGAAGACGACGGCGAGATAGCCGTATTCCTGGAGCATGTCTACGCCCTTGTCGACGCTTCCGTGAAGCGCTACATGGAACGTGGCTTTACCAACCTGTCTGTCTGCTTCGGCTGCACCGGCGGGCAGCACCGCTCCGTCTACTCGGCACAACACCTGGCGGAACATCTACACAAGAAGTTCGGTGTGCAAGTGAATCTGATACATAGAGAACAGAATATTGAACAGACGTTTAAGGCCAAAGTTTAATGTGCTAATGTGAGAATATGCCAATATGAAAGCTATGATTTTCGCCGCCGGTCTGGGCACCCGGTTGCGCCCCTTGACAGACCATATGCCCAAAGCCCTCGTTCCCGTGGCAGGAAAGCCCATGCTGGAGCGGGTGATACTGCGGTTGAAGGAAGCAGGATTTAACGAGATAACGGTCAACATCCACCACTTCGGGGAGCAGATTATCGACTTCCTCCGTGCCCGCGACAACTTCGGCACGGAGATTCACCTCAGCGATGAACGCGGCATGCTGCTCGACACCGGAGGAGGCATCAAAAAGGCACGTCCCTTTCTGGACGGGCAGGAACCTTTCCTTGTGCACAATGCGGATATCTTGACGGACATCGACCTTGCAGGCCTCTACCGCCACCATCTGAAGGGCGATGCGGAGTCTACCCTGCTCGTGAGCGAGCGCAAGACTTCCCGCTATCTCCTTTTCGACGACAACTACCACCTGCACGGCTGGATAAACAAGTCTACTGGAGAGGTGAAACCGGCAGGCTTCGACTACCGGGAAACGAAGTACCGGGAACTTGCCTTCGGAGGGATTCATGTCATCTCTCCCTCCCTCTTCCGCCTGATGGGCGACGAACCGTGGAACGGCAAGTTCTCCATCATACCTTTCTACCTGTCCGCCTGCACAAAGACGCACATACAAGGCTATCCGCTGCAAGGATTCCGCTGGTTCGACGTCGGCAAACCGGAGACACTGGCACTAGCGGAGGAATACTACAAACAAAAATAACAAGTAATGTAAAGAGAGCTAACAAGTAATGTAAAGAGAGTTAACAAGTAATGTAAAACAGCATGACATTACTTGCCGGCTCTCTCCTTTACGAATGATTCATGGATTGTACACAGATTACGGACATTTGTAGCCATATTACGAATTCCTCCTCCTGCGATGTGGAACTTTCCTGATTATTTTCTACATTTGTACAGCACTAACAGGAACGTTTATGGAAGAAGTTATCAAGCTCAACGCAGTAGACCAATACAACAAGATGTTCGGTCTCGACTCCCTGCACCCGCTGGTCAGCGTAGTCGACTTGTCCGAAGCAACCGGTTTTCCCAGACATTTCACGCTGAACTATGGCGTATATGCCCTTTTCCTCAAAAATACCAAATGCGGAGACATACGCTACGGCAAGCAGTTTTACGACTACCAGGAAGGCACGGTAACCAGCTTCGCCCCTGGCCAGGTGACCGAGGTCAACATGCCGGAAGGCATGCAGCCCAGCGCCTCCGGCCTGCTGTTCCACCCCGACCTGATAAAAGGCACCTTGCTGGGACAAGGAATAAAGCAGTACTCCTTCTTTTCCTATTCCTCTACCGAGGCGCTGCATTTGTCCGAAGAAGAGAAAGAAATCTTCCTCGACTGCCTGAAGAAGATAAAGATGGAAATCCAACGCCCCGTCGACAAGCACAGCAGGGGGCTGATTGCACGCAACATCGAGCTACTGCTGGACTACTGCATGCGTTTCTACGAACGCCAGTTCATCACCCGCTCGGCGGCCAACAAGGACATCCTGATGAAATTCGAGGCATTGATAGACGACTATTTCCAGAGCGACAGACCGCAAACCGAAGGACTGCCTTCCGTGAAATACTTCGCAGACAAAGTGTTCCTCTCCTCCAACTATTTCGGAGATTTGGTGAAGAAGGAAACCGGAAAGACAGCGCAGGAATATATCCAGAACAAAATCATCGACCTGGCCAAAGAAATGATCATAGGAAGCGGAAAGACGGTCAGCCAGATTGCCTATGAACTGGGGTACCAGTATTCGCAGCACTTCAACCGCGTGTTCAAGAAAAACGTAGGCTATACTCCGGGCGAATACCGGCACTTGCAGATTTAGAACAATAAAGATTCACCACGGATTACGCCGATTGGCGCAGAGCTTTTTCGGTTTCGTCAAATATAAGTTCTATCTTTGTGTGCCGATAGAACATATAGCGCAGGAAACGCCACAAAACTTTACTCATGAAGAAGAAGATAATCATTACCGTCTGTATGGCAATGGCCGCACTGACCGGTTTGGCGCAGAGCCCGCTGTCCTTTCATGCAAAAGCAGGCATCGGTACCTCCCATTTTCATGGAAAACACTCCGGCAGTGACACCCAAATGGCTTACAAGGCCGGTATCGGTGCAGAATATGTCCTCAACAAAACCTGGGTGCTGCAATCCGCATTGGAGTTTGTGTCCATCGGCGGTAAAGACGAGATAGGCCACGTCGGCAATGCCAGAATGCATGAACTGTACCTGCAAATCCCCCTCATGACAGCGGCCCGCCTCCATCTGGGCAAGGATTATCATGCCTCGCTGAGTGTGGGCCCTTATGCGGCCATAGGCGTGGCAGGCAAGACTTCAGGCGAGACTTACAATCATAGCAGCAGCGTGCAGGAAGGATACCGGTTCAAGACAGGCACTTTCGGCAGCATGGCAGACGGGAAGATGGGCAACCACCGTTTTGATGCAGGCATTGCCGTGGGACTTACTTTCGAATACAAAAGGTTCATCATCGGTGCAGAGACGCAGGTGGGACTGGTAAAAGTCAATGAGCAGATAAACCAGATGATAAGTCATTCGGAAGAAGGAGGAGGATATTTCCCCAAGAACTTCGCAGCATTCTTCACGCTGGGGTACCGGTTCCGGTAAGAGAACATTTTGCCATACAGAGTTGTTTTAGTATACAAACAGATACCCAACAATATAAACTGAATAATATGGCAAAAAGAATTTCTATCCTGCTGGCAGCAATGGCAGCCCTCACTTTCGCCCCTCAAGCAGCCGAGGCATGTACCGGTATTACCCTGACGGCCAAAGACAATGCGCACGTCGTAGCCCGCACCATCGAATGGGGAGGCAGTGAGCTGAACAGCCAATACGTCATCGTACCGCGCGGTTATTCGCAACAATCACTGACACCCGGAGGCACTCTGTCTGGCATGGAGTTCACCTCACGCTATGGCTACGTAGGCCTGGCAGTGGAACAAAAAGAGTTCGTGGCCGAGGGACTGAATGAAGCGGGACTCTCCGCCGGTCTCTTCTACTTTCCCGGATATGGCAAATACGAGGAGTACGACTCAGCGCGAAAAGCGTCGAGCATAGCCGACTTACAGCTGGTATCATGGCTGTTGGGAAGCTTCTCTACCGTAGACGAGGTAAAGGAAGCCGTTGAAAAGGTGGCGGTCATAGCCATTGACCCGCGTGCTTCCACCGTGCATTGGCGGATTGCAGACAAGACCGGCCGCCAACTGGTATTGGAGTTCATCGACGGACAGCCCCGTTTCTATGAAAACAAGCTGGGAGTATTGACAAACTCCCCCGGGTTTGACTGGCAGATGACCAACCTGAATAATTACGTGAACCTATACCCGGGCAGTGCCGAAAGCAAATCGCTGGGCAATGCAACCGTGGCCCCTTTCGGTTCGGGAAGCGGCTTCTTAGGAATTCCGGGAGATGTGACTCCCCCTTCCCGTTTTGTCCGTGCCGCTTTCTACCAGACCTCCACGCCGCCACAGAATACCGCGCAGGAAACCGTTCTCCAATGTTTTCAGATATTGAATAACTTTGATATCCCCATAGGCATCGAGTTTCCTCCCGGCCAGATTCCTGCCCATATTCCCAGTGCCACCCAATGGACATCGGCCACAGACATGACAAACGGTATCATCTACTATCGCACCATGTACGACAGTACAATCAGAAGCATCGACTTGAAACAGATAGACTTCAAGCACATCACGTATCATGCCGCTCCCCTCGACAAAGTGAAGCGGCAACCGATAGTTCCCGTAAGCATTGAATAAAAGCGTACGGATACGAACGATGTATCACAGGGAATGGATTGACAAGACTATGTGCAGCAATTCCTCAATGGAGTACACCGTTACCGGCTCCTTGCCCGGCCGGCGGAACACGAAGCCGTCGGCCCCTTCCCTCAAATCTCCGGTTTCGATGTAAATCTCCGACTCAACATTCCGGTTTGCCAGAATGCCGTTTCTCTGGAGTGCCTTGCGCACCATGGCATACTTCTGCCCGTGGCCCGCCAAGCGTATCCGGGAGGTATATTCATTGGCTACCCTGAACAGTCCCGTTTCCAAATCGAAGGCAATACCCTTACGGGCAAAGAAGTTGCTCAAGCTGCCGTTCAGCGAGAGGTCTTCGGGCGTGCCGACGGTCACTCCGTTCGCCTTGTCCATCAGCCATATCTTGTCCGCTATCTGCAGGGCCAGTTCCAGGTCGTGGGTAGAAAGGAAAATCGTCTTGTCCGTCTGCCGGCTAAGCTGGTGAAGCAGCTGCATCATCTCTACTTTACTGGGAAAGTCGAGGAAAGCTGTCGGTTCGTCCAGATAGATGACGGGAGTTTCCTGGGCGAGCGCCTTGGCTATCATCACCTTCTGCCGTTCGCCATCACTCAGCGTATGCACCATGCGGTGTGCCAGATGGGGAATGCCTACCAGAGCGATGGATTTGTCCACCACAGCCTTGTCCTCTTTCGAAAGGGTTCCCCAGAAACCGGTATAGGGGCTGCGGCCCAGACCTATCAGTTCTACGACAGACATATTCCGTATGTCGCACTTCTCCGTCAGCACCACGCTGATGACGCGCGAAAGCTGCTTGTCGGTATACTCCCCTATCTCTTTTCCTTCAATAAATATGTTTCCGCCAAGTTTCGGCTGGAAGGCGGACAACGTACGGAGCAATGTAGACTTCCCCACTCCATTGGCTCCCAACAGACAAGTGAGCTCACCACTGTTGATTCCGGCGCAAATGCCGTCTGCCACCGCTTTCACATCGCCCTTACCGGGATAGCCGATGGAAAGATTCTCTATATGTATGGTTTCCTTATTCATTCGATTCTCCTTTCCGTGTTCTATACAGCAACACCCCCACAAGCCACTCCCCAACCGGCTCCCCCCGAACTGATGCCCCATGCCGTCAATGCCCGGGGCGCGCGGCAGTTCCAACGGAACAGTCCGGCAAGAAAGCTCTTTCCTCCCGCTGAAAAGACTCGTTTCGGAAGATGATGCTGTAGAGACATGATTATTGGGGTTTATAGAATTCGGACACAATATTCGTCATTTTTGGGGAGATACGCAAATGCTCTTACCGCAAATTGACGGACATCGTGCCGAAACAATCTCCATATCTTGTTTGCTACTGACTATTTCCCCACTTTTGCCACCCTTTAGGCACACTCCGGAAGAGCAGCATATCAATGACGACAACCGGACAGCAGCCATCCGCTTCCCCTATTTTTCCCCGCTTATCATTCGTACAAAGGCCTTTTGAGTCCGATTTAATACAATTTCGCACGCCATAGACATTATTTTAATGAAAATGAGTTACCTTTGCACCGTTGAAATATAAAAAAGATAAGAACATGAAGAAAGTCGCTTTTTATATGCTGATGCTGGTTATGAGCATCGGTTGTGCCTATGCCCAAGGAAAGGCAGACATCAAATTCGAACAGACCACCCACAACTTCGGCACATTCTCCGAGAACAGCCCGGTGGTCAGCTACACCTTTAAGTTCACAAACGTAGGCGATGCTCCGCTTGTCATCCATCAGGCCGTGGCTTCCTGCGGATGTACCGTTCCCGAATACTCACAGGAACCGATAGCGCCTGGAAAGACGGGCACAGTGAAAGTAACCTATAATGGAACCGGAAGATACCCCGGCCACTTCAAGAAATCCATTACCCTGCGCACCAATGCCAAAACGGAAATAATGCGATTGTTTATCGAAGGAGATATGACGGCAAAAGATGCCAAATAAGCATTTTACCATACAGAATTAAGGAGATTTTTTTAAATCTCCTTTTTTTTTGCTTTCTTTGAACTCCATAACGAAAAACATAAAACTACAAAACCTATGAAACAAGAAGAAGAACCTATCACCGGACTAGCAGAAAATGCGTTCCGTGAATTGAAACCGGGAGAAGTGTACAACCCTTTGATGAGCCCGGACAAGAAGTATTCAGAAGTAAATGCCTGGTCGGTGACGTGGGGTATTCTGATGGCCATCCTCTTTTCGGCCGCAGCAGCCTATCTGGGGCTGAAGGTGGGGCAAGTATTCGAAGCAGCCATCCCCATCGCCATCATTGCCGTCGGCGTATCGGGTGCCGCCAAACGCAAGAATGCACTGGCCGAAAACGTCATTATCCAGTCCATCGGCGCCAGCTCGGGCGTCATCGTGGCAGGCGCCATCTTCACCCTTCCGGCACTTTATATCCTTCAGGAAACCTATCCGAAAGAAATCACCGTCACCTTCGCACAGGTCTTTATCAGCTCCCTGCTGGGAGGTGTGCTGGGTATTCTCTTCCTGATTCCCTTCCGCAAATATTTCGTGAGCGACATGCACGGCAAGTATCCCTTCCCCGAGGCAACAGCCACCACGCAAGTGCTCGTCTCCGGCGAAAAGGGCGGCAGCCAGGCAAAGCCGCTGCTCACGGCAGGTATCATCGGCGGTCTATATGACTTCATCGTAGCAACCTTCGGCTGGTGGAACGAGAATTTCACCACCCGCGTATGCGGCTTCGGCGAAATGCTGGCCGAGAAAGCCAAGCTGGTGTTCAAGGTTAACACGGGTGCTGCCGTGCTTGGTCTGGGCTATATCGTAGGGCTGAAATACGCGTCCATCATCTGTGCCGGCTCACTGGCCGTATGGTGGATTATTATCCCCGGCATGTCCATGATTTGGGGAGACTCCGTACTGAACCAATGGAACCCCGAGATTACGGCAACCGTAGGCGCCATGACTCCGGAAGAAATCTTCAAATATTATGCCAAGAGCATCGGTATCGGTGGCATTGCCATGGCAGGCATCATCGGCATTATCAAGTCCTGGGGCATCATCAAGAGTGCCGTAGGGCTGGCTGCCAAGGAAATGGGTGGTAAATCCAATGTAGAGGCCGGCGTAAAACGCACGCAACGGGACATCTCCATGAAGATTATCGCCATCGGTTCCACCATCACACTGCTGCTGGTTGTTCTCTTCTTCTACTTCGATGTGATGCAGGGCAACCTGGCACATACCATTGTAGCCATCCTGCTTGTGGCAGGCATCGCTTTCCTATTTACCACTGTGGCCGCCAATGCCATTGCGATTGTGGGCACAAACCCCGTATCCGGAATGACGTTGATGACATTGATCCTGGCATCCGTGGTCATGGTAGCCGTAGGGCTGAAAGGTCCCGAAGGAATGGTTGCCGCACTGGTGATGGGCGGTGTTGTATGTACGGCACTGTCCATGGCAGGAGGCTTCATCACAGACTTGAAAATCGGTTACTGGCTGGGCAGCACACCCGCCAAACAGGAGACCTGGAAGTTCCTCGGAACCCTCGTTTCCGCCGCTACCGTAGGTGGTGTAATGATTATCCTGAACAAGACGTACGGTTTCACCAGCGGACAATTGGCCGCTCCACAGGCCAATGCCATGGCAGCCGTTATCGAACCTCTGATGAATGGCGTGGGTGCGCCCTGGCTGCTCTACGGTATAGGTGCAGTGCTGGCCGTCATCCTCAACTTCTGCAAGATTCCCGCACTGGCGTTTGCACTGGGCATGTTCATCCCGTTGGAACTGAATGTTCCGTTGGTAGTGGGCGGTGCCATCAACTGGTACGTGACCAGCCGCAGCAAGAATGCCGCTCTCAATGCCGAACGCGGAGAGAAAGGCACACTGCTGGCCTCCGGTTTCATTGCCGGCGGTGCACTGATGGGTGTGGCAAGCGCCGCCATGCGTTTCGGAGGAATCAACCTCGTGAACGATGCATGGTTACAGAATACCTGGTCTGAAGTACTGGCACTAGGTGCATACGTCCTGCTGATATGCTATCTCATCAAAGCTTCCATGAAAACCAAATAGTTGAAATCTCACAAGCTCAACATGTGAAAGGAATAAGGGGGACGGAAAGTCCCCTTATTCCTTTCAGACCAAATAACTTTAAATATAAGAAACATGAAAAAGATTCTATTATTCTTTTCTTTATTTACAACGGCCCTATTATTTGCACAAAATCCCGTCGAATTGCCTTTATGGCCCGACAAAGCCCCCAACAACAGCAGACCGTCCGAAACAGAACAGAACTATAACAATGAATGGGTAACCAACATTACCGTCCCTACCCTCACCATCTTCCCGGCTTCCCAGCCCAACGGTATGGCCATCATCATGTGTCCGGGAGGCGCTTACAGCGGTCTTGCCATGCGCCACGAAGGACTTGACATGGCCTCCTGGCTCAATGCACAAGGCATTACGTACGCAGTACTGAAGTACCGCATGCCCAACGGCCACAATGAAATCCCCCTTTCTGATGCCGAACAAGCCATTCGCCTCATACGCGAACATGCTGCCGAATGGGGCGTCAACCCTCAGCGCGTAGGCATCATGGGAGCCTCTGCAGGCGGACATCTGGCCGCTTCGCTAGCCACTCTCTACAGCAGTGACAAAACCCGTCCCGATTTTCAGATACTGTTCTATCCGGTCATCTCCATGCAACCGGGCATCACTCATGGAGGCTCACGCACCAATCTCCTCGGAGAAAACCCGTCTCAGGAACTGGAACAGAAATACTCACTCGAAAGACAGGTATCGGCACGCACCCCCCAAGCTTTCATCATGCTTTCTTCGGATGACGATGCGGTGCCACCCATCAATGGCATCGGCTATTTCCTCGCCCTGCGCGACCATAAAGTACCTGCCAGCCTGCATGCCTACCCTACCGGCGGACATGGCTGGGGATTCCGTGACAACTTCCCCTACAAGCGTCAATGGACCGAAGAACTGGAGAAGTGGCTGCGTGAAGGGCTCGTATTCCCCGGCCTCTGAATCTGCCTCAAAAGAATTTATAAATATTTAATCCGGCAGTATTGAATTTAATTCCCCCGTATTAAGCTTTTATAAAAAGGATGTAGTAAATTTGCTGCATCCTTTTTACGTTTAAGAACAGTAATAATCAAAAGAAAGAAAAATGAAAACAATGACTAAATTTATGTTCAGCGCCCTCTGTGCGGCAACTCTGGTAACTTCCGTTTCTGCCCAGGGAGGGAAAGATATGTTGAGCAATGGAATAAAGTATCTGGATGTGCCATACGTGGCCCATACGCTGGAGGCAGATGGTCCCGAGGAACTCGTCATCAACTGCGATGAGGTAGACTGCACCACGCTGGTGGAATATGTGCTGGCAGAGACACTCACCCCCAAATTGGCCGACGGAGACATTTCGGAAAGCGCTTTCGCCGATAACCTGCAGAAAATCCGTTACCGTGACGGTAAAATCGACGGGTACACTTCCCGCCTGCATTATATTGCCGACTGGATAAACAATGGCGTACGCAACGGCTTCCTTCAGGATGTAACGGGCGCCATGAGTCCCGACACCGAACAGTTATCAATCTCCTACATGTCTTCCCACCCCCAACTCTACAAGCAGCTGGCAAATTCTCCGGATAACATAGCCAAAATGAAGAAGATAGAGCAATCCTTGTCCGGCAAGGAAGTTCACTATCTTCCCAAAGCCAAACTTCCCGCCGATGGCCTCCCGTGGATTAAAGACGGCGATATCATAGCCATCACCACCAACACTCCGGGGCTGGATGTAGCCCACATGGGAATCGCTTTCTATGCAGACAGCAAACTCCTGTTGGTACACGCTTCCTCTACCGACAAGAAAGTGGTGGCCTCCAAAGTCTCCTTGTCCCAAATGCTGAAAGACAATAATAAGTGGACGGGAATACGGGTGCTGAGAATGAAGAAATAAGGTGAAATTCTATAATATGGAAAAGGCGATGGAGAATCAAATCTTCATCGCCTTTTCCATATATATGATTGTTCGTTCCTATTCCTCCACGACAATATATTCATCAATATTCCGTGTTTCTTTACTGAAGTTCACACCTACTTTCACTAATTTCCTGCCATCCAAGGTATAAGGAATCAGATACCCCTTCTCATCTATTTGTTTCAGAGCTGCGTCGGCTGTACCGTCCAGTTTGAACTCAAAAATATAAATAGCGGTAGGGGTATGAACTACTGCGTCCGCACGACCACGGCTGCTGCGAACCTCGGACCGGATGAACTGTCCCAGCAAAGTAAACACTACATGAAAAATAACTTGATAATGACGTTCCGTATCATCACTCAACTCGTACGGAATACCGGAGAAGAATATCTTAAGACGCTCCATAAACGCCTCCACATCCCCACTCTTCAATTCACGCATGAATTTAGCGATGTGGAAACCAGTCTCATCATTGGATACATTGGTATAATAGGGTACCAGAAAATTCAGAAAGCCGTAACGTACCTCATCATTCGGAAAGCCTAAAGTGTATAGCTTCACATCATCATCATACCCTTTTATGGTCAAATAACCACTTTGATAAATCATCGGAAGAGGATTATTTGTTTCCGCACGATATTCAGAGAAAGCGGAAGCCAGCACTTCCACTCCATCTATCAATAGACGTATATCGTAATCACTCTGCTTCAGCAAGTCAACCAAGTAAGTAGGTGTGCCGGTCTGAAACCAATAGTGCCCCATCTCTTCTGCATCAAAAGCATTCAATACACTGAACGGATTGAACATTCCTACACCTTCCGGATGAAAATGGTAACCATCATATTGACGTTCCATCAAATCAATCACTTCTTGTAAGGATATCCCTCTTCGTTTAGCCAGTCTCTCAAGTTCCGG
The DNA here is from genome assembly GCF_024704895.1 of Bacteroides muris (ex Fokt et al. 2023). Lineage (NCBI taxonomy): Bacteria > Pseudomonadati > Bacteroidota > Bacteroidia > Bacteroidales > Bacteroidaceae > Bacteroides > Bacteroides muris (ex Fokt et al. 2023). The sequence continues at coordinate 43,198 of NZ_JAMZEE010000026.1, forward strand.
CAGAAAGGTTTTCACCAACTCCTCTTTGGTAATACCACACAAAGCAGCGTAAGGAGACTTCATGCTGATATCATTCAGCTGATTCAAGTCACTGAACACACTTACTTGCGCAAACTTGGTCACTCCGGTCAGGAAAACAAAACGAAGATAACGGTCAGCGCTCTTCAAGACACCGTAGAACGCTTTCAATATTTTCCGATACTCATCCAGCAAGTTCTCATCCAAGACCGCTTGAAGCAATGGCTTGTCATACTCATCAATCAGCACAACAATCAGCTTTCCCGTCAGCGTGCATGCCCGCTCTATCACGTAAGCAAAACGCTCTTCCGGACTACGGTCTTTCTTCTCCTGACCATAGAGCAGCTCCCATTTCTCCAGATACTGATTAAGCATAGCCGTCAGGTCAGCAGCAGTTTCATATTTCCGGGCATTCAGATCCAAGTGCAAAACCGGATATTCTTCCCATTCCTTTTCCAGCTGTTCAATGGCCAAACCTTGAAACAGATTCTTGCGTCCTTGAAAGTAGGCTTCAAAGGTAGAAAGAAGCAGGCTCTTGCCAAAACGACGGGGACGGCTCAGGAAATAAGGAGTAGAAGTAGATGCTATTTGATAAATCATAGCCGTCTTATCTACATAAAGAAAACCGCCTTCACGTAGTTTATCAAAAGTCTGTATGCCTATCGGCAGTTTACGTATCTGTTCCATGTTATTATAACCTGATTGGTGTATGACAAAGGTACGATTTTATTCCTCCACGACAATATATTCATCAATATTCCGTGTTTCTTTACTGAAGTTCACACCTACTTTCACTAATTTCCTGCCATCCAATGTGTAAGGAATCAGATACCCCTTCTCATCTATTTGTTTCAGAGCTGCGTCGGCTGTACCGTCCAGTTTGAACTCAAAAACATAAATAGCGGTAGGGGTATGAACTACTGCATCCGCACGGCCGCGGCTGCTGCGAACCTCGGACCGGATGAACTGTCCCAGCAAAGTAAACACTACATGAAAAATAACCTGATAATGGCGTTCCGTATCATCACTCAACTCGTACGGAATACCGGAGAAGAATATCTTAAGACGCTCCATAAACGCCTCCACATCTCCACTCTTCAATTCACGCATGAATTTAGCGATGTGGAAACCAGTCTCATCATCAGTAACTTTAGTATAAAAAGGAACCAGAAAATTGAGGAAACCATAACATACTTCATCATTCGGAAATTGAAGCGTATAAAGGCAAACCTCCTTATCATAAGCTTTTATAGTCAAGTAACCGCTCTGATAAATCATAGGCAGAGGATTATTAGCTTCTGCACGATATTCAGAGAAGGCAGAGGCAGTAACCTCTACGCCATTCAGCAAAAGGCGAAGATCATAGTCACTCTTTTTTAATAAATCCACCAAATAAGTAGGTGTACCCGTCTGAAACCAGAAGTTGCCGAACTTCAATTTCTGGAATACATTCAGAAGGCTGAAAGGGTTAAAAAGCCCCACCGAAGTATCTTCACAAAAATGATAGCCGTCATATTTCTTTGCCAAACGAAAAATCGTTTCCTCCAAAGTCAGTTCTTCATTCTCACTTAACCGTTGTATTTCCGGGCCAAATGTTTTTATAAGTTCATCTTGTGTAATGCCGCACAAAGCATTGTATGCTCTATCCATGCTTATATCATTCAGCTGGTTCAAGTCACTGAACACACTTACTTGCGCAAACTTGGTCACTCCGGTCAGGAAAACAAAACGAAGATAACGGTCAGCGCTCTTCAAGACACCGTAGAACGCTTTCAATATTTTCCGATACTCATCCAGCAAGTTCTCATCCAAGACCGCTTGAAGCAATGGCTTGTCATACTCATCAATCAGCACAGCAACCTGCTTTCCTGTCTGAGTGCATGCCCGCTCTATCACGTAAGCAAAACGCTCTTCCGGACTACGGTCTTTCTTCTCCTGACCATAGAGCAGCTCCCATTTCTCCAGATACTGATTAAGCATAGCCGTCAGGTCAGCAGCAGTTTCATATTTCCGGGCATTCAAGTCAAGATGTAGAACAGGATACTGTTCCCACTTCGTTTCCAACTGTTCGATGGCCAAGCCCTGAAACAAGTCTTTGCGTCCTTGAAAGTAAGCTTCGAAAGTGGAAATGAGCAGACTCTTGCCAAACCGACGGGGACGGCTTAGGAAATAAGGAGTAGAAGTAGATGCTATTTGATAAATCATAGCAGTTTTATCTACATAAAGAAAACCGCCTTCACGTAGTTTATCAAAAGCCTGTATGCCTATCGGCAGCTTACGTATCTGTTCCATGTTATTATTATAACCTGATTGGTGTATGACAAAGGTACGATTTATATTTCAAAAATAAGACGAAAGGCGATGGAGATTTTAGTCTCCATCGCCTTTCATTATTTTACTAATCATCATTTCAGCATTACTCACGTAGACTGGTGCAATCCGAAATACTTCTTCATAAAACAGATATAAAGAAAACAAAGCAAAAGAATTATACCTGCCAAATACCAATAACCGTAACCTAAACACATTATATATCCTACGATGATGATTGCCTGCACTGCCATGTAAAAAGAAGAAACCATTACATGAGGAACTTTCAGTTCATTCGCCATTATCTGATACAGATGTTTGCGATGCGGCAAGCCGACATTCTCATGAAGCATCAGACGGTGGATGATAGTCAGAACACTGTCTACACCGTAAACGGACAAAAGGACTATCCAGCTGAAATCTTCTGTTTCAATGATAAGCCTGCCTATCAGGAAAAGAAGGATAAAAGCAATACTCACGGAACCCACATCACCGGCAAAGCACTTGGCTTTCTTACGAAAATTAAAGAAGCAGAAGACAAGAACAGAACAGATAACGGTATAGATAAAATCCGCTTCCACAAAAGTCACTACCTCTTTATTGATATAGGCCAACGCAGCAAGAATAACCAGAGAATAACCACCGGTTATACCGTTAATGCCATCCATAAAGTTGTAGGCATTGATGATGCCCGTACAGACTATCAAGGCAATGACTATCCACCACCAAGACAAGGAAAACAGCCCCCACTGATAAAACATCAAGGTCATGGCAGAGAAATGAAAAAGCAGTCTTGTCATCTGTCCGGTGGATTTTATATCGTCCACAAAGCTGATGAACGTCACCAGTGTCAAGGCAAGCAGGAACCAGGGATATTCAAAGCCACTCGTCAGGAAACAGGCCAACGCACCGAAATAGAATATAATCCCACCACCGCGTAAAGTCACTTTCGTATGAGAACTCCGCTCATTGGGCTTGTCGATGATATTGCATTTATCAGCTATCCTAAAATAAAAAAGTTCTGCCAAAAACAGCAGAACCAATATTAGCAGATAATACATAGCAGTATTTTCCTCTTTAATTTTTAATTGTTTACTTTTATATTTGAGAACGATTTTATCGTTCTCACTATCCCCTCCTCTGCCCTCACCGGCATTCTGTCAATTCCCAGGGCAGCCTTTATCTTCGCATTGCTCACCACATAATTCTCTGTCAACTTGCGCAGACGCTCTGCATTCAAAGGCAAATGGAGCAGAGTCCCAAGCCGGGCACAGAATTCCATCAGTCCTCTGTTTATCTTCCAGATATGCGGCTTACGCTCCAAAGCCCGACACATCAAAGTTATCAGTTCATTTGTGGACAAGGCCTCGTCATCTCCCATGTGGTAGATACCACTCGCCACCTCCTTGGTCAAAAGACCTTCCACCACGTAGCAGAGATTGTCTATTGAAGTAAAAGACCTTCTGTTCTCAAAAGCCCCTAAAGGCCAGGGAATGCCTTTCCTCACCACATTATAAAGAAGATTCAGATTGCCTTTGTTGCCGGGACCATGAATCATGCAAGGACGCAGGATATAGACCTTTTTGTCATCATACAGATTAGCTTTCAATTCTCCATTTTCAACTTTCAACTTGCTAAGGATGTAATTCTCGGCAGCTATCTTACTTTCCCCATAAGGCCCTACCGGAGCAGGCACCACATCTTCGGTCAGCATATCACCCACCACACTGTCGGCAGCGGCTTTCACAGAACTGAAGAATACGAACTTCTTCGCAGACGATTCCAGAAAAAAATCAAATATCTTTTGGGTCAATCCCGTATTAATATCAAAATAGGATTGGGCTGCGGACCGGTTTTTCGTATCATGGGCTTTACCAGCCAGATGAATAATGGCATCGAATTCAGGAAGATTCCGCATCGGAAAAGAAGCCGGTTCAATATCCTTCCAGAAAAAAGTCTTTACCACCCCCTCCTTTTCAGGAGCGACAATATCCAGCCCGTAAAGGCTATGACGTTCCTTTAGGGCAACAACAAGATTGGAGCCCACAAAGCCGTGGATTCCAGTGATTAATATGTTCATGGAATTATTCTATAAAATATACTGACCAGAAACGTGATTACCAGTTAGGGACAAAGCCTTTACCGAGGACAAAGGTAGGTCATTTATTACTTGCCAGAAATAGCATATAAGATATTCCTATTTACTCTCTCATTTTACGGGGATTCATGCGATTCATCAGCCCTTGAAAATAAACATTTAAAGGATATGGCAATAAAGAACGGACAAAGGGTATACAAACTCCAATATATGCAATGAAAGACAAATGAAGTCTTCTACAGCCACGTAAACCTATTTTCATTCTATGCCACCCTACTTCTATACTGTTTTTTCTCACACTGTCAGCAAAGAAGCGATAATGCAACAATGGTTCCGAAATATTGGCAAAATGCAATCCTTTTTCTGCACACCTGAACCATAAATCATAATCATCCTGACGCGGACCGGCATCAGGTTTATACCCACCTACTGATAAGATTGCATTTTTTCGATACATCACAGTAGGATGATTCAAGGGACAAGTCCAGACCAGACGAACAATATCCTCATGCGAAACAGGAACCTTTATAACCTCTTCAAGATTATTTCCACATTCGTCAATTTTAGTCGCATAGGCCCCCACAATATCTATCGTAGGATGTGATTGCAAAAAAAGAACTTGTTTCTCAAAACGAGATGGATAGCAAATATCATCTGTATCCATACGAGCCACAAACTCATAGCTACAATGCTTTAAGCCTATATTAAGTGCCTTGCTTAATCCTAAATTATTAGGCAAAGGAATAATTTTAAGCAAATTAGTATCGTAAGAAGATAGAACTTTTTCTAATTCAACAGTGAGAGGTCCATCCTTAATCAATATGATTTCAGAAGGAGGAAGCGTTTGGTTCAGTACACTATCAAGTGCAGACTTCAAATAAATCGGCCTTTCTTTATAATAGACCGAAATCAATACAGAATAGTTAGGTGACATTTATATAAGATGAATTATTTAAGAATCCATAGCTATTCTCAAGCCTTCTGCCATAATTTCGCATAAGATAATATCATAGCCTTTTGAGAAAATTTTTCTTCATAAATAATTCTTGACTTTTTCCCCATTTTTACAAAATCAGGTCTGTCAATCAATATCTTTTCAAACAACTCAGAGAGTTGTTGTTCATCTACATCTACCAAATAGCCTGAAATACCTTCAACAATCATTTCTGGAATACCTGCTATACGAGTAGATATAATGGGCAAACCACAACGCATAGCTTCAATAATTGATATTGGCAATCCTTCGTCTTTAGAAAACAAAATAAAAGCATCCGAGTTAGTCAAATAGTCATTTACTTGGTTTGAGTTGCCCACAAAATAAATATCAGCAGAAAGTGTAGCTGCTACTTTTTCCAAAATATTACGCGAAGGACCATCTCCGACAAAAGTCATGGAAAAAGATTTTTGTTGTTCAGAGGTCAATTTAGATAATGCATGAAGTATGCCTATTTGATTTTTACGATTACACAATGTTCCTACGCATACTAACCTAGTCTGATTGGTTGAAGATATACACTTACTTCCACCTTCAATATCAGGGATGCCATTATAGACAAATGAAGTCTTTTGCGAAGATATGTGGGGGTAAAGATGACAAAAATTCCAACGTGGGAAATCGGCTACAAAATTTACTTTATCCACTCTATTCAGTACAACATCCTCTATCCTACGTTTCATAATACCAAAAAAACAAGAACGAAACAAAGGGTAATACTCTTCATACATTGACCATAAAGAGCCATTACTATGCAGTGTCAAATACACAGATTTTTTGTTTTTTCTTTTACGCTTCAAATAGTAATAACAAGCAAACAAGTCTTGGAAATGAATAATATCCGGCAATTCATCATTGGGTATTTCATCGAAGGCTTCTACTATCCGTTTGGAATATCGTAATCCAGAAAAATAAATCATAGCATACGTCATGAGATGGCTATATTTAGCATATCTCATTAACTTGTTTTTTAGTGACGCTTTCCTCTTGATTTTATCATTGTTAGAAAAATTTCTTACTTCACCATGTACATCGTCAAGTGTGAAAGTTGATAGTCCGATTCCCTGATTCGCAAAATCATTGATGCAACTTCTTAACCCAAAGACAAACTGTGCAGCCCCATTAGGTGCTTTTATCCATCCGGGGAAAATAATCGTTACTTTTTTCATTATACTCCTATTTTCATTCATTCCATTCTAAACTTTCTTTGTGATTACAGCGTGTAAAAGGTTCTATTCCATTATTATGACTGACTCGTTTGTTAAGAGGAGGCAATTGCATATAATCGCCAAAATATTCGCGCAAATAAGTATCATAATTACATGGGATATTAAACATCTCTCCTTCAAACTCGTGACGTTTCAAAGGGAAAAGAACATCTTTGGATAAAAGCTTATACTCATTTATTTCCATGGCCCAAGCCAAGCTATCGGCTTCCTCCATTGTTTCAGCATGGAAAAAGTCATTGAGCCAATTATAAAGAGGAATATGTGAATATCTAATAAAACGTTTCATCAAATACCCCACTGTACGTTGCAAAAAAGCTCCATGTCTTACTACTGAATAATTGGTATCGTGAAGAAATAATTTCAGATGCGATTGCCACCATGAATGTTTTACATAATCAAAAGGGAAAATATCTAAAAATATACCTTTATGACATTTCAATCGTTCATACATTGGCTCATGAAAAGTACTGTATTTATCACGTAATTTCGCAAAAAACATGGGATAATCAGAATCTGTTTCTCTGGTTTGCAGGTAGATATCATCGCGTAATTCAGTTTTTGCAACTTCTAAAAAACGATAATAATCATTACGCAACATCGCTACATCAATATCATCGTCCCAAGGAATAAATCCACCATGGCGAATAGCTCCTAACAAAGTTCCTCCATCAAGCCAATAAGGAATATCATATTTTGTACAAATGCGATCTAACTCTCTAAGTAATTTAAGCATAACAAGCCTGGCTTGCTCATTCACATTCTTACCTTTTTCACGGTCATCTTTCAGCATTATCTTAATATTTTAAATTTTCTAATGTAATATGCTCTTGCCACTAATAATGAAATATTAGTTATAAGCTGTATAATCAAAATTGATAAAAGATTGGTATGCAAGTTGAAAATAAATACAAATAACATGCATGCAACGTAAACCCCCAAAGAGCACCACATGGTTATGTTAAATGCTTTAAAATAGCCAGCTGCAACCAAGATGGGACTACCTTGCAAATAAATGATAGAATTGGTAACTATCAGCGGAGAAAGAATATATACTATTTCAACAGAGGGTTCCATCAACCCTTTGCCCAGAAGTTCAACTCCCCAAGGTGCCAGCAGCACACACAGCCCCCATATCAGTATAGCAACCCAAAAAGATATTGCCATAACCTTACGCATTAATCGAAAATTACGTTCAGATGCCACTTTAGGATAGAGAACTTGATTAAGAATCATTATAGGAAAAGAACCTAAACGAACTATCTTATTAGCTAAGTCATAATATGCCACTTCCTGCATACCAATAAAATTACCAAGCAAAATAGCATTGCTTCGTTCTATTATCATATCAGCAATACGTGAATAAAAAATGGAAGTAGAGCGTTTGAAACGATACACCACATTGCGCATTTTTACCCCTATCAGCCTAACCTTATATTTCTCAAACATCACATACAATCCATAAGCAGTGCCAAACAAGCTACCAAGACTGAACAAAATAGGATAATACAGATAGTCGGCTTTCGAATGAATGAATACAACCATCAATATCACAAAAACAAGTTTACAAATCAACTGAAAATAGGTAACATACTTCAGTTCTTGTATTCCTTGAAAAAACCAACCCGGGAATAATACAGAAGCTATGCAATGTCCTGAAAAAAGGATATAAAGCATTTTCATCTTTACATCAAATAACATTAATGCTCCCACTAATAGCAACAGCAAAAACATACAAAATATAAAGCGAATGTAAAGCACCGATGATACAATCTCATTCAATCTGTGCTTGACATGTTGATATTGGGCTACATCTTTCACCGCAGAGATATCAAATCCCCACGCAGCCACCATTTCAATATATGTAATTACCGTAAACGAAAATACAATGTAGCCATATAATTCATCACCCAGTTTACTAATAATGTAAGGATAAGTAATTAATGGTAAAAACAAAGCTAATACATTAAGTATAGAAACAAAAAAATAGTTCTTTACCAAGATTTTATTTGATAATATTTTATCTATTATTATCCGTTTCAACTTTACCTATTTAAGATATTCAACATCCATTATTTATTAATAGAGCCCTCATTTCTTCCCTACTTTTAACACAATCAAATCCCCAATATTTGGAGGCAAGAAGTCGTTTATCCACTTGTGCTTGTGATGAATCTTTTTCAAAAGTTTCCCATAAATCACGCCATAAAGGATTCACTTCTTCCAAGGTTTGTACAGGATTAATTACAAGATGAGGTTTGCCGAGATATACGCAATATCCTGTATGAGTACCAATACTATTTGAACAAGTATAATCAGATAATAAGATAATCGTTTTCAGACGATTCAAGAAGTTTATATCCAACTGATGACCAGCAGTGGTCACTTTAAATCCAGCTTTATTATATAAATCACCAAAACCGTTTTTATTTTCATCTAAATAATACATATTCACAATTACAGTATCAAATCCAAGCTTCTCTTTAAGTTCTAGCAATTCATCAATCATACAATGTATTTCATATTCTAAGCCACCCTCACAGCATGTATGTGTAGGAAAGAAAAGAAGAGTTTTGCCTAATTCCTTTTTCAAGGAATTCATCTCTTCACTATTCAACATACATTCAGCATAATGTATGTAAGGGCCAATAGCAATCACGGGTTTATGTAAACTTCCAAGCCCCTTCACTCGTATGTTGCTGAAAGTCATGATACGTTTGGTCGTTTTACACCACGCGGCCATAGGCACATAATCATCTACATAAAGTCCATGTTCTATTGACCATCCAAACTTATTTACACCTGAGTATTGTTTCAAAGCATAAGCCTGACCATAAAAATTAGAATCCTTAATAGCCTCTATTGGATAATAAGGTATAGGTTTTACTAATTCCTTATAATCAAACATGCTCAATGCCTGACGACGGTTAATCTCTTTCCAAAACCGTTTCTTGTTTCTCAGGCGATAATAAGTGTTATAGAGTGACAATAAAAGGAATGATTCTTTAAGCACTCGTGAAAAGTAAGAACGAAACATTTTGCAAAATCCTTCAATTAGGTTACATTGAAAAAATCGTAGTAAAAGGTATATAATTAGCTGATTCCTTTGACACTTCTTTGTTGAACATTAAAATTCCATACAAAAGAATAACAGCTAAACACAAAAAACGCCATTTATTAACATACATCAGATTTAAAACAGATGGGAGAATAAAAATATTTGCTACATAACATGTGCTTGCTATACGTTCTGAAATAGCACCAAAAGAATTGAATAATAAAAAAAAAGTAATACCTATAAATAAGATATTATAGAGAAATATACTTTTTTTGTCTATAAGTAGAAAATAAGAAACACAAAAAAGAGTGAGATTAAAGAACATTCCTATCGTAACCCCTGTCTCATTCAAAACTCCTGAATGTCCCCCATTTAAATAAAAAAACAATCTATTGTCAGTACCTATTATAGAAGAAAGCAACGTATCAAATAGAGAAAGGAGCCAATCGGGATGAGCAGATATAATAAAAGAAAACACCAAAACACCTGCATATATATAGATGGGATATTTTCTTAAATGGATAAACAATAATGATAAGAAGCAAAGACTTAACGCATGAAACATGGCACCACAAACAAGAGAAATAAATGCTCTTTTCTTTTTACCGACAAACCACCAGGAATACCCTTTCCAAACAAAGCTCACCATCACCCCATGACGAATCAAGTTAAAATGGAAAGATAAAAAGAATAGAAATACATATAATACGACTGACAAAGGTATATTATCTGAAAAAAAAGCAATGGCTCTTTTTAGATTACAAACTATTATCAAAAAAAGAATAAATGAAAGGAGTTCAAATGGAGCACCAATAGAACGCAACAAGGAGGATAACAGCACATAACCAGGTTCCACAAAAAAATCTTCACTCGTCAATTCAAACAAAGAATGAATTCGATAATAATAATCCGTATATTCCAAGTAATCAGTTCCTACGTCATACCTAAATACTACCATTACGAAAAGTGCAAGAATATATATGAAAATAATATAAAACCCCGTTCTCTTCAATCTGCTATCCTGACTCAGAAATGTTCCTATAACACCTATCCACAATAAAAAATAATAAATCCCCATTTACTTGATTACAAATTAACTGCCCTAACTTGTCAATAACAATACTACAACTTGTACACGTTCTTCCCCAATATGTATATTTCCTGAACCTCTGCCATCATAAGGTTCTCTTCCTTCGACACCTTACTAAAGTAATAACCATCCGTTAAGATTGCGACTACAAAGTCTTTTATTTCATAACGTAAACCTTCACCTACATATGGATAAAAATACTTCTTATTATAATTTTGGTCTTCATAACGAACCTCAAAGTAATCAGTCTTCCACCATGGAGCTGGTACATACACATACCCCTTGGTTCCTGCAATAGTCAAAGAACCTTCTGTCTTAACGCCCAAGCCTACTTGAAATGAAGCAACAGCATGATCATAACGAAAAACAGCCTTAGTGAACATATCCACATCATTCTTCATCTTTGAATAAAAATTAATGTTTCGGAACTTTGTCCCCAAAAACTTAAAGATAGGCAGCAGAGGAAAACAAGCATTCTCGCTCATACTACCGCCAAAATGTTTACTGTCAAGCTTTGCTGAATTTTCGTCTGTAAGAGTGGTTACAGAAGCATTTACCTCAACGATCTCACCAATCACACCGGATTTGAGCAGAGAGAATAAGTGCCCGAAAGCAGGACAATAAGCAGTTTTGAGTGCAATCTGAAGCAATAAACCTTTTTTCTCTGCAATCGAGTAGAGTTCTTCTGCCTGCTTCTTACTAAATACAAATGGAGTTTCACAAAGAACAGGCTTTCCCGCGTTCAAAGCAGACTTTGCATATTCATAATGAGTATAGTGTGGAGATGCAATATAAACGGCATCGCAATTTTCATACAACTCTTCTAAATCACGAGCAACTATAGGAATCAAGAATTTTTCACAGAACGAAACACATTCTTCTTGATTAGGATTGTATGCAACAGAAACGGACGCACTATTCACATTTTTCGACTCTGGAACAAAACGTGAAGCAATACTGCCAGTACCAATAATGCCAATATTGACAATAGGATATTTCTGGCGAAGCAAAGTAGATGATATCCCTTGAGTACGAGGAAGATAAATCACTTTACAGAACTCGTTGAGATAGTCAAAATAGCCTTCCCAATCTGAACCGATTGCAAAAATATCCACTCCATATTTCTGTATATCATCAATCTTCTGCCCACGATATTCTTCTATCACAATCTGATCTGCAAGACCTGTGGATTTAACCGCTTCAATACGTTCCATCACGTTATTGCACGTGTTCATCTTGCCTCTCTCCAAGTCGAAACTATCTGTGGTAACACCCACAATGAGGTAATCACCTAAAGCTTTCGCACGTTTTAAGAGGTTATAATGCCCCTGATGAAACAAATCGTATGTTCCGTAAGTAATAACCTTCTTCATAACCTTAGATAAATCGCTTTTCTCTTAAATCAATAAATGCAGCAATCAGTTTGTCGTAATCCTCCTTCTGAAGATGACCAATATGACCTATACGAAAAATTGTATCCTTCATATTTCCACCATTAGGACATATCCACATTCCATACTCATCCTTCATCTTAAGGAAAATTTTAAAAGCAGATTGAGTTATGGGATGGAGCGGAGTGACAGCATTACTAAGGCTTTCACTGACAATTTCAAAAGGAAGATTATTCTCAACAAGCTTATCACGAAAATACTTAGCCAATTCTGCACAACGCGCAATCTCCACCTCCGCACCACCTGCAGATTCAATTTCTTTTAAACGGACATTAATTTGACGAAGGATACCAACAGCAGGAGTCCAAGGAGTCTGCCCTCTCTCCATATTTTTAAGAGCAAGCTTCAAATCAAGATACTGACAGCAACATTGGACCTTTTCTATACGTTTAATAGCCGAAGGAGCAAGAATCATAACTGCAATACCCGGAGCGCAAGCAAGAGCCTTCTGACTTCCAGTAATCATCACCCCTGCATCCATTGCCGCCATATCAAATGAATCGCAAAGGAAGGTAGAGATTGTATCAACAATCAAGAAACAATTATTACGTTTGCAAAAATCAGAAACAAGATTGATATCGTAATGTACCCCCGTAGAAGTTTCGTGCTTCTGCATAAGGAAAGTAGTGTAACCCTTGCTCTCATATTCAGCAAGATGTTCAGGCTTCAAAGCTCTACCATACTTAAGCTTAATTTCCGTAAAGGGAATTTTATGAAGGGTAAGCAATTCCACAAAACGCTCACCAAAGCTACCACCATTGATTACAAGAGCCTTATCCTGTGGCGTAAGGCAATTTATGATGGCAGCCTCCATACCACCAGAGCCAGAACATGTCATGAAAACAACCTTACTATCTTTAGTCGCATTAGCAAACTTCTTAACAAGACGCTCATTCTCAAGCATCATTTCTGAGAACTCTGCTGTTCTAAAATATGGCACCTGTTCGGCACCTATGGCCCGTACAGCATCAGAAGATTGCACCGGACCTACTGTAAAATTAATCATTTATATAGATTCCTTTAATTATCAGTAATAATCAACCAATCCAATCATCACTCCCCCTTCTTCCTAGCCTCCAGCCATTTCTCCACCCATTCCCCAGCCAATTTCCTGATTTCGTCATCATCCAGTTCCTCCAGTTCATCGATATAGTATCGCAGAAGAGTTTCGTATGTACTAAGTGGGGCGTTACACCCTTTTTTTTAAGTCTATGTACGTGGATGGAGAAATATGCAAATCCTTGCAAAGAGTTTCAATAGTGACTCCACTCTGTTTTCTCGTTCGCTCGATAAAAAAGCCCAATGAAGGGTGAATAAAATTTTTGCCCATTTAGATAAATTTTAAGTAATTAGATAGAATACTATGTTATATATTGTTATTATTTACTTTGTTCCTTTAAAATCTTTCTTACATGTGGGAAAGATTCAACGAAAGAGAATGAATACCTTTGAGCCAACCATTTAAACATATAATATGCCAAAATCTTTTAATATGTCGCTTTTCATGCCACCCATCTCGCCGATGAAGGACGGAGCGACCGGGAAAACCGTGAAAAGCGCCACGCTTACCCCCCTGCGTACTTTAGAACTGAACGAAGTTTACCAACTCATCACAGCCAACAAACGGCTGATCACCCTAACACAAGCCATCCGCGAAGCTGCCCTACAAGGCGATGATAACAACTGCCGGATGCTGAAACAGCAAACCTTACCCTACATCACCCCCTGCGGTGTATTCACCCGACGACGGAGCGACTGCCTGAAGCTACCCTCCGGACTGGTGGTGGTGGACGTAGACCATCTCGACTCGCCTGACGAAGCCGGACGCCTAAAGCAACTACTGTTCAAAGACCCTTACCTCGCACCGGTACTGGTGTTCATCAGCCCTACCGGACGAGGTGTAAAGGCTTTTGTACCCTGCCCTATCGGAAAAGACAGCACGGAGGCGGTGCGCTGGGCCATGAATTACGTCCACTGCATGTATGACACCGAAAATACACAACCCGGAAAAGGAGTGGACACTTCGGGGAAAGACCTCGTACGTGCCTGTTTCCTCTGCCATGACCCAAAAGCACTGCTCAGAAAAGTTGTGAACTTCGAATTATGAGTCATTGCAAATCACCGACAACAAATTACTAATTATAAATTACCAAATCCGATGGAACCACTATCTTCATTGCACCTTCTGGCCGAAGCAGTCAGAAATGCAGGAGCAGACATTGCTCCAACCTATCAAGAATATATACAACTGGCATTTGCCATTGCCACCGACTGCGGAGAAGCAGGACGGCATGATTTTTTAAGTCTGTGCAGCCTGTCGTCCAAGTACGACCGACGGGCAGCCGACAAGCTCTTCAGCAATGCCCTGAAGACCGGCCGTAACGACGTGCATCTGGGAACCGCCTTTCATTTGGCCGAGCTTTGCGGCGTGAAGATTCAGCATGAAGCCGCACCTGCCATTGGTACACTTGGTACACAAAGTTCACCCCTCTCTTCTACCTCACACACACGCGCACGCGAGGAAGAGTCCGCATCGGGCATTGAACCACTGTCTCCATTACCCACTTTCGACGAACACCTCCACTGGCCTTATCCCTTGAATCGCATCATGAGCTGCGGAACCTCCCCCGCCCAATACGATGTACTGCTACTGGGTGCCATCACCGTATTGGGTGCCAGTATGGGAAAACACGTCCGATGTTCCTACGGAGGAAAAATGATGTCCCCCTGCCTGCAAACCTTTGTAGTAGCCCTACCTGCATCCGGCAAAGGAGTGCTCTCCTTGGTACGCCTGCTTGCCGAGCCCATTCACGATGAAATACGTGGGCAGGTAGACGAAAGCATGGCATGTTACCGCCGCGAAAAAGCAAAATACGACACACTGGGCAAGGAACGTGGAAAAACGGAGACTCCCGTAATGCCTCTCAACAAGATGTTCCTCATCTCGGGCAACAACACCGGAACCGGCATCCTGCAAAACCTGATGGACTCCGACGGTACCGGACTGATATGCGAAAGCGAAGCCGACACCATCTCCACCGCCATCGGTTCGGAATACGGACACTGGAGCGACACCATGCGCAAAGCCTTCGACCACGACCGACTGTCCTACAACCGGCGCACCGACCACGAATACCGAGAGGTAAAGAAAACTTATCTTTCCGTACTTCTGTCAGGCACTCCCTCACAAGTGAAACCCCTGATTCCCACTGCTGAGAACGGGCTCTTTTCCCGCCAGGTATTCTACTACATGCCTGCCATACATCATTGGCAAAACCAGTTCGACCGCAATGACAGCAATCTTGAAGATACCTTCAAGGCTCTGGGCATGGAATGGAAGGACAAACTGAAAACCATTGTCATGAACGGAATATTCACCCTTCACCTTACGGACGGACAGAAAGATGAATTCAACCGGCTCTTCTCCCGGCTTTTCATACGCTCCGGACTGGCCAACGGAAACGAGATGTCAAGCAGCGTGGCACGTCTGGCCATCAACATCTGCCGCATCATGGAAGTGGTGGCCATGCTCCGCGCAATGGAACAAGGGGAAATCACCGCCTCGCCTTACGTGTCGCCCGACCCTCACACAGCCACAGACAATCTGAAAGACCACATTGTCAGCCGATGGAATCTCCTCATTGCTTCCGATGACTTTCATGCCGTACTCTCACTGGCCGAAAGCCTTTACCGGCATACCACCCATATCCTCTCCTTCCTGCCCAACACCGAAGTGACAAGCCGCGGCAATGCCGACCGGGATGCGCTGGTAGACAGCATGGAAGAAGAATTCACACGGGCCTCTTTCCTGCAGAAAGCCGGAGAGATGGGCATCAAATCGGAAACCGCCTCCACCTGGCTCAAACGCATGCAGAAACACGGGCTGGTGGAAAATGTAGATGGCAAGGGAAACTACCGGAAACCCAAAGTCTGACATTCACTTCGCTTCACGCACGCGTATGTGTGTGAGGCGAAAGGATGGATGAACCTCTGTACCAAGTGTACCAACCTCACCTTTACGATTCCCGACCTGACCTTTACGCCATCCAACCTCAAGTTTAAGGCTCTCCAAGTGCAGCCACTATCAGCCGCACTTGGGCAGGCGTATAAGAGCGGGAACGGGAAGAACCGCCCAAAGCGGAAAGTCCGTCACGCAAATCGGGACAAAGGTCTATCCAGTGTTTCAGTTTGCGGAAGGCAGCCTCCGGACAAAGATTGGGACAATAGATTTGGGCCAATTCGGTACGCCCGTATGTACGTATGACAAAAGAATCCATAGTTGACAGTTACGATTTATATTTCATCAAAAGTAACTATAAATCATGACATTATCAAACTTACAAGCGTAAATAACCGACTAAAACAGACCCAAACAGACGAGAACCTGCAAAAACCGACAAACGCCCGTATCCACAGCCTTATCTTTGCATCGTTGAGTTCAACACAGCAAATGTTTTTATCCTTTAACTTCTAAATTTTAATTGTATGATTCGTTACAAAAAGTATCAAGTGACGGGCGAAGACAGCCCACTGAAAGGCCTCTGGTATGCACGCCCCGTAATCGAAGAGACCTTCGACATCGAAAAACTGGCCAAGCACATGTCCAATCACAACACCCCCTATTCGAGTGGTGTCATCAAGGGAGTGCTGGCAGACATGGTGGCCTGCACCAAGGAACTGATTCTGGACGGCAAGAACGTGAAACTGGATGACCTTGCCATCTTCTCCGTAGGAATCGTCAGCAAGAAAGGGGCGCAATCCGCTGCCGACTTCTCGCTGGCCAACAACGTGAAGGGGCTGAAGCTCCGCGCCCGTGCCACCGGCGAACTGAGCAATGCCCAAATCAACCTGGATGGACAGTTGAAGGAAGCTTCCCTATATGCCGTAGGCGGGAAAGCTCCCGACGGCAGTGGTTCCGACGGCGGTTCCGGAGGGAATGACGGTGACCAGGGCGAGAATCCGTTAGGATGAGAACAATTACAAGTTACTAATTACTAATTATCAATTACCAATCGTCATGAGTGAAGACACAAAGTCAAAATCCGTGTGGGGCATTGTCCTCAAAGTAATCATCACCGTAGCCACCGCCATAGCGGGAGCTTTAGGTCTGGGCGCTTGCAAATAGTCATGCGTACGATTACCCTGCTCATTGTTCATTGCTCGGCCACGCCTCAAGGTGTGGCCCTGGGCTTTGAGGATTGTAAACGTCCTTTTTTCCGCATACAATTACTATGTCGACTGTAAAACAACCGATTACAAAGTTCTTAGTACGCGATA